>NZ_JBHIOP010000082.1:0-272191 GCF_042195625.1 Bartonella sp. AP9QHHD
ACTACCCGTTACAGCATCTGTTGATTTAGCGCTAATCTCACCATTTGCAAGGAACGTAATTCTACTGTTTTCTTGTGTCCTTACAGCTCTGCCTTTTTCTTCTTTACTCTTTTCATGACGCGCTACAAAGGCATCGGCTTCCTTGCTCCATAACAAAGAATCCTGTGCTACTCCTTCAGAAACCTCTTTAATCCTTGCATTCACATTCTTGATATTCTCATCAAGACCTGCAAAAGCGGTTCCAACACCTTGAAAGGCACTCTCTGTTACAACTCCATCTTTAGCAATGTAAGATAATTTATACGTTGGCTGTGTAAGAGCTCCATCTTTAAAGGATGCTTCTCCACCTAAAAACTTAGCTACATCCTCACCGATTTTATTAATCTGACCACCCGTGATTGCATCACGTGAACCCTTGGCAATCTGACCATCGGCAACATTATGAAGACCAACAGCTGCCTTATCCTTACCTTTGCCTAAAGTCACACTCGTGTAATCAATGCCGCCATTCTCACCCTCTTTTTTATCGTAATGAACAACAGCCGAGTCATCTGACTGAAGGCTGGTAGAAAGATCCTTCAAACCTTTATCAAGCTGACCTTTGTTAACAGCTTCATTATCCTTTGTTGCTTCACCAACACCTGAAAGTGTCCGATCCGTACCAGTCTTGTTGGCTATGTTGATTTCACTGCCTTCTACTTCTTTACCAATAGTGATAAGATTGGTTGCTTGATCTTTCTTAACAAGGCTATCACCTTTCACATTGGTAATCTCATTATTAATTTCTTTGCTAATCTCATTTCTAATATTTATGAAAGAATTACCAACTCCAGCCAAAGCATCCGCCACATTGCCATAGTCTATCTCTTCAGATTTACCATCATCCTTAACTGTCTTAACCTTAAAACTTGGAGCAGTCCATTGTCCTTGCTCATCATAGCCAGCACCTCCACCAAAATAGGTTGCAAGTTGTTCGTTCAGCGAATAAAGCTGACCACCCGTGATAGCATCCGTTGAATTAGCGCTAATCTCACCATTTGCAAGGAACGTAATTCTACTGTTTTCTTGTGTCCTGACAGCTTTGCCTTTTTCTTCTTGCTTCTTCTCATGACGTGCTACAAAGGCATTAGCTTTATCGTTCCATAATAAAGCATCACCTTTAACTTGCTGAGTAATATTCGTTATGTTTTTAGTAAGTTCGCTAAACTTATTTGTTACATTATCATTGACATTCTTGATATTGCTATCAAGCTGGCTTTTGTTAACAGCGTCATTATTGTTCTTTGCTTCACCAACACCAGAAATTATCCGATCCCCACCGCTTTCATTTGCAATATTGATTTCTGCGCCACCTACTTTTGCACCAATAGTGAGACGATGCGTTGTTTTGTCTTGCTGAACAAAGCTCTCGTTTTCCACTTTGGTAATCACATTATTAACCTGTTCAGTCAATTTATTCTGAACATTCGTGATAGAACTTCCAACACCGGCAAGTGCATCCGCTACATTCGTATAGTTCTTGTCAAAAGAAGTACCATCCTCACCAAACTGCTTGATCTTGAAATCCGGTGCTTTCCATTTGCCCTCTTTATCATATCCAGCACCACCACCAAAATAGGTTGCAAGTTGTTCGTTCAGCGAATAAAGCTGACTACCCGTTACGGCATCTGTTGATTTAGCGCTAATCTCACCATTTGCTAGAAACGTAATTCTACTGTTTTCTTGTGTCCTGACAGCTTTGCCTTTTTCTTCTTTACTCTTTTCATGACGCGCTACAAAGGCATCGGCTTCCTTGCTCCATAACAAAGAATCCTGTGCTACTCCTTCAGAAACCTCTTTAATCCGTGCATTCACATTCTTGATATTTGTATCAAGACCTGAAAAAGCGGTTCCAACACCTTGAAAGTCACTCTCTGTTACAACTCCATCTTTAGCAATGTAAGATAATTTATACGTTGGCTGTGTAAGAGCTCCATCTTTAAAGGACGCTTCTCCACCTAAAAACTTAGCTACATCCTCACCTATTTTATTAATCTGTCCACCCGTGATTGCATCATGTGAACCCTTGGCAATCTGACCATCGGCAACATTATGAAGACCAACAGCTGCCTTATCCTTACCTTTGCCTAAAGTCACACTCGTATAATCAGTTTCATCACCTGTTTTATCGTAATGAACAACAGCCGAGTCATCTGATTGAAGGCTGGTAGAAAGATCCTTCAAACCTTTATCAAGCTGGCTTTTGTTAACAGCGTCATTATTGTTCTTTGCTTCCCCAACACCAGAAATTATCCGATCCGCACCGCTTTCATTTGCAATATTGATTTCTGCGCCACCTACTTTTGCACCAATAGTGAGACGATGCGTTGTTTTGTCTTGCTGAACAAAGCTCTCGCTTTCCACTTTGGTAATCACATTATTAACCTGTTCAGTCAATTTATTCTGAACAGTCGTGAGAGCCGTATTAACACCCTCAAACGCATCCGCTACATTCCTGTAGCTTTGTTTATCTTCTGTGCCATCATCCCGAAAAGTTTTAACCTTAAAAGTAGGACCTTCTGAGTTTCCATTTCCAAAGTCAGCACCACCACCAAGATAATTAGCTAAATGGGTACCCAGTGTATACAGCTGTCCACCATTCACGGCTTCTTCTGAGTTTTGTGTTAAATCTCCACCTCCAAGATATTTAATTTTACCTGATCTTCTGTCTTCCCCCTCTACGTGCATAGCACTAAAGGCTTTATCAGTTTTGCTCCACAATAAGGCATCGCCTTGAAATTCTTTATTAATATCGTTTAATTTGTCATTAAAATTATTAACAACAGTATTCAGATGTTTGTTTACATTTATGAAGTTCGTATCAATTCCTGCAAAAGCAGAGCCTACATCGGGATAGTCTTTTGAAGCACCTTCTTTACCATCAGCTGTGAAGGTTTTAAGCTTGAATGTAGGGGCTGTCCATGCACCACTTTCATATTTAGCACCACCACCGAAATAAGATGCAACACTGCTCCCTAGGGTATGAAGCTGAGAACCACTTACAGCTTCGTCTGAATTTTCATTGATTGTCCCGCCAAGTAGACCGGAAAGTTTCCGCCCTCCATTATCCTTATTTAGAATACTGATTTCGGTACCACCAGTTCCCTTACCAATAGTGATAAGGCCCGTTCCTCCATCACGGAGACTGCGCGTCAAAGCCATCTCTGCTACTTGCTTAACAAGAATACTGTCTCTTACTTCATTAATTTCAGTATTTGTTGCCAAAAGTTGGGAACCATTGACCGCTTCGGTCGATTCTGCTGTGAGTGCACCATTTTGAATGCCTGTTATCTTCTTACTACCAGCGTCAATACCACTCGTTGTTATTTTCGGTCCACCAGAAATCACTAAGCCCGTTGCATCTAAGGTATTTCCTGCTACTTTTGCACTACTCAACGTAATATCTTTAGCAAGATCAAATTTTAGCTTATTGTCCTTATCGCCCTTTGTAATATTTAGGTTGCTACTTCCAGCAGAAAAATCTACTCCGCTATCCATAAGAACAGCTGTAGCATTTTTATCTCCAACTGATAGTTTCCAACCGGTTTTTCTTACAACATCTTCTAAGTCTCTTAACTGTCTAACATTCACTGCATCGGCAGGCTCAGAACCAGCTGCTACGCCTGTAATTTGTCTGGTTATACCATTACTACGATCACCAACACTCACTGCACCCCGCGTACTTTTCCATTGTGTCTGGGAGCTTGTTGCAGGTCCCTGCAGCACAGAAGTATAACCAAACTCACCAGCAGCCCTATTGGCTACAGAATCACTTCCTATAGCAACACCCCCTACTACCTTCACTTGCGTTTTAAAGCCTAAAGCTGTACTGCTGTCCGCCTCTACCCGTATAAAACGACCAACAGCAACCGCATCATTATTTAGTGCCACTATATCTGCACCAACAGCAACCGATCCACCTCTATGGATCTCCGAGTTAGAACCTATGATAACAGATGCCGCTAACGTTTGGTCTCTTTCAGCTAATACCGCCTTCGCTTTAGAACCAATAACAACACTGTCCACGGTTTTCGCATTAACGCCTTCACCAAAAATGACATTACTTCCCGATACATCACGCTGTACTTCTCCACTACGTGTCATTCTGGCTATAGGATCTTTTCGCGAGAAATCAGATGCATCAATAGTCACTGTATCCTGTCCACTTTGAGTGAAAGATCGAGTTACAGAGCTACTGTCCATAAAAAACTGTGGATCGACAACAAATTTCTTATTTTGGTCTTCTGGACTTAATGTGTTTTTTGATAACTTATTGTCATCGATTTTTAAAGTATTCGCAATAGAATTATCATCACCTACACTAGTAAGGGTTCTAGTTAAAAAATTTGCATAGTCATCAGAAGCATTAATCTTTTCTAATCCGGCTTTATTGAGTGCTGTTAAATAATTGTTTTTTGAAACAGGAGAAGCATTCAAACCAGCAACAGAGAGAAGGCTTTGTGGATAAGACACACCGGCACTTTTTACACCTTCAAGAAATGTGTTTCTAAAATCAGGATTTGCTGAAAAAACAGGCGTAACATTCGATAAGAATGTAGCCGCTATAGCCAACGAAAGAACTTTAACAAAAGAAAAACGAGAACGTTTTAATTCACTCGCTGCTTGTGGGGCATATAATTTTTTCATAATAAACTCTCCAATGAAAAAACTTAGAAACACCTCCAAAACATAAAAAAGACACATTTTAGCATTATCGATATCTTTGGAATTCAGAGTAGAGGATCATTGCTTAGAGTGTGAACATTTTGAGTCTTTAGTCTTGTTCTGTTTGTGCTCTCTGTATTGAGATCTAAATGCTTGTCTTTTTGATTATGTTTTGTGGACATAAAGATAACACATTTAGAGTCTAAGGGTTTTAGTGTGCTGTTTTTTCCTAACTAAAAAAGAGGCCTTGTATATTTAATATTACTTTTTACTTGGTAGTGGTTACTATAAAATCCTTTGTACTAGGTTTTAGTATGTATTTTCCTAATTATAGACTTTATTTTTATTAGAAAACATGGTTTTATTAATAATAACTAAAGTAAAAAGAAATTGTAATATGTCCAGAATATAGTTTTCCTTGGATAACTGGCTTTTTAGTTGGATTTTTTCTTTTTAATATATCATATAATGATATATGCGCGGTCTCGTGATGTACCTTTTATCTTTACACATTACTTATCCTCCCCTTTGAAAGTTATTTTATCAAAATGAGTCTTACTAATATACATTTCCGCATCACTATAGACTGTTCAAGAAAATAGCAACATAAAAATATAACTTTTTAGCAATATGGATTCTACTGTGATCTTTTTTCAACAAAATATAGAAAAATCTTCTATAAAACCTCACAGTCTATAGCCTCATCAAATATTATGCTTATCTCTAGGTAAATACTGTGCGTCTGTAAAAAAAATCACCCTTATTTCAATTAATAAGGGTGGATGTTTTGTTTTCTTTTCGTTGTTCGTATTATTTTATTTTCAGAGTAATTGCACCACCTATGCCCCAATGACCACCAGCACTCGTGGCAGAGAGATTAGAGCGGATTTTTCCGTTTTCAGATGTATAACCAGCACCAAGAGCAAATGCGGACTGTCCACGCCATGTGCCGCTACCAAATGAGACACTCAAAGATCCCGGCTCGTCAAAGTAACGTAGGTTGGATACTGCTAGACCAACGGCGGCTGCTTGCCTTGCCTCTTTGCGTACGCTCTTAATATCATAACTTAAAATATTAAACTTCATATCTGTATATCGGTCAGACCGATCAACAGCATCATCAATGGCATTAATAACAATATTATCCACCCGACTATCCGTATATTTTTTTGCATCATCGAGAACAATTTTCATCTGTTGCTGAGTGTAATCATGTAGTTGACCACCATTCACAGCTTCTTTCGAACCTTGTTCAATGCGACCATTGGCAACATTATCAATCATAACAGGTTCACTTTCGTTGCCACCTTTTAGAGTGATCTTATTGGTTTTTTTACCATCAGCATCTTTATCATAGTTAACTGCACCATCAGAAAGATTATTAACCGTGTTCTCAATATTATCAACTCTGTCTTCAATATTGAAAACCGTTTCACCAATATTCGTAACCGTAGTGGAAATATTGTCGACTCTGTTTTCAATATGCTTAATATCTTTTTCAACGCCAGTGATACGTTCGTTGGTTTCCCAAAGCTGTCCACCATTGACTGCATCTTTTGAACCTTCTGCAATTTTACCATCTGCTACATTGATAATCTTACTTGGTTGACCATCATGGCTAGCGTCATAAGCTTTTTTCTGCTCATTCCAATTTAAACCATTGGACGAGACATTGTTTTCAACACTTTGAATACGGTCGTTTATCTTAGACATACTCTCACTTACGCCGTCAAAAGCACTGGCAACGTTATGATAATCCTTCTTTTCACCAGAGCTCCCGTCAGCCTTGAATTGTGCTATCTTGAAAGTAGGAGCAGTCCATTCTCCATTATTATAGCCAGCGCCACCACCAAAATATGCAGCAAGCTGATTACTCATCAAATAAAGTTGCGAACCATTTATAGCATCGGTTGAATTAGCAGAAATATCTCCATTGGCAAGAAACTTAATTTTGCTATTTTCTTTGTCTGCTCCATGCTGTGCTACAAATGCCTGCTCATCACCGTTCCACAACAAGGCGTCCCCTTTGACTTCTTGTGTAATATCATTGATTTGTTGTGTAAAATTATTGACCACATTCGTGAGATGACTATTCACACTCTTCACATTTGCATCGAGACCACTCAAAGCTGAGCCAACATCATGATAATTGGCTTTTGCCACCTGACCATCTTCAACAATAACAGATAAACTATAGTTTGGTCCTTTAAAAGCACCATTTTCGANCATTTCGCTCTGCAGCTTTTACACCAGAAATTGTACGAGCTTCACCAGATTTGTTTGCAACATTAATTTCTGTACCCCCCGTTGTCACACCAATGGTAATAGTACCTGCATCTCCTTCCTGCTTAACGAGACTATTTTTTGTCGCATTCGTAATCTGATTTTGGATATTCGTGATAGAAGTATCAACAGCATTAAAAGCAGAACCAACATCATTATGAGAATTACCCTGAATTGTGTAAGTTGGTGCTTTACCATTAGATACATCTGCACCACCACCAAAATATTGTGATGTATTTTGAGAAATTGTTGAGAGATTATTCGTAACAGTGATAACATTCTGATTAGTAGCAAAGAGCTGCGAACCATTTACTGCATCGGTTGAATTAGCAGAAATATCTCCATTAGCAAGAAACTTAATTTTGCTATTGGTTTTTTCCTCTCCATGCTGTGCTACAAATGCCTGCTCATCATTGCTCCACAACAAAGCATCCCCTTTGACTTCTTGTGTAATATCATTGATTTGTTGTGTAAAATTATTGACCACATTCGTGAGATGACTATTCACACTCTTCACATTTGCATCGAGACCACTCAAAGCTGAGCCAACATCATGATAATTGGCTTTTGCCACCTGACCATCTTCAACAATAACAGATAAACTATAGTTTGGTCCTTTAAAAGCACCATTTTCGAACGAGGCACCACCACCAAAATAATTTGCTATATCTCCAGATATTTTATTAATTTGGTTCCCATTGATCGCATCATGCGATCCTTGCGCAATTGTGCCATCTTTAACATTATGGAGAGCAACAGGGACTTGGTTATCCATCCCACCTAAAGTTACGCTACCATAATTAACGGTACCGTTTTCTTTATCATAAAGAACTGCAGCAGCACTTGTAAGATTAATATCATTAGAAATCTTCTCTATACTTTTATCAAGCTGGGCTTTGTTAACAGCTTCATCATTTCGCTCTGCAGCTTTTACACCAGAAATTGTACGAGCTTCACCAGATTTGTTTGCAACATTAATTTCTGTACCCCCCGTTGTCACACCAATGGTAATAGTACCTGCATCTCCTTCCTGCTTAACGAGACTATTTTTTGTCGCATTCGCAATCTGATTTTGGATATTCGTGATAGAAGTATCAACAGCATTAAAAGCAGAACCAACATCATTATGAGAATTACCCTGAATTGTGTAAGTTGGTGCTTTACCATTAGATACATCTGCACCACCACCAAAATATTGTGATGTATTTTGACTTACACTTGCAACGTCCCGATTAACCTGCTCCAACTGCGCAAAATTCACTGCATCATCAGGTTCTTCCCCAGCTGCCACTCCTGTAATCTGCTTATTGCCAGCATCAATACCATCCACAGTTATTTTAGCCCCATCAGCAAACAAAATGCCATCATCACTGATAGAGCTTCTCCCAGCGGTAACTCGTTCCACTGTAATATTATTAGCTAGATCAAATGTTACATTATTGTTTTCCCCACCTTTTGTAATCTTAAGGTTGTCACTTGCAGCCGACAAATCTACAGTATCTTGTACACCAACAGCTTTAGCATTTTTACCTCCAACAGATAGTGTCCAACCTTGGTCTACGTATTTTTGTAATGATTTTAACTGTGCAACATTAACGGCATCAGTGTCGCCACTACCAGCTGCCACTCCTACAATCTGGCGCGTTTTTTTTGATTTAGCATCACCAACACTCACTGCACCTAGCGTACTCGCCCATATCATGTCGTCAGAATCTGAAGGGCCTTTAGTTAAAGAATTATACCCGATAGCGCCAGCAGCAACATCAGCCACAGACTCGCTCCCAAGAGCAACACCCTTATGCTCAGTCGCTCTTGCATCTGAACCAATCGCTATCGAAAGATCTGTTTGAGCTTGAGCACCATAACCTATAGCAATTGCTTTTTGTCCACCTGCAAGTGATTTGTTACCGAATGCAATACTATCAACGCCTTTTGCTTTTGCACGCCCACCAATAGCAATCGTATTGCTTGCTACTGCTTCAGACGCAACCCCTATAGCAATACTTGCTTGTCCACCTGCAAGTGCAGCAATACCAAAAGCTTGTGATCCCCCAAACTTTGCAGTTGCAGCCGCTCCAAATGCTGTTGAATAATGCCCCGTTGCGGAAGATCCACACCCAGTTGCAAAAGAATACACACCATAAGCTTCAGGCAGAACATTTGAAAGACCACCGGTTGCTTTTCCCATATATCCCCCCTTACCGGTCAGACCATCATCAACCCAATTAAGCTGAACCTTCGCCCAGTTAAAAGGACGCTTGCCATTAATCTCTTTATTCATAGAAACTCTTTCATATAGTTCCTCTGCAGTGATTTGGTTATTAGTACCTTGATTGCTTCCACCACGATCAACAACATTAAACACACCACAGTAATCCTTATCGCCAGCTAATACAATACTGCCATGGCTAGCGTATTGATAAGACACGCTAGGACCACTTGTACTTTGAACTTTATCACTTGTTATCGCAAGATTTGCAGCAACCACAGGAGAAACACTCGACAAGAGCGCCGCTATAACTGTTCCCAATGAAACAGCTTTAATCAAATTTGGTGTTGAATATTTTTTCATAATACCCCCTCATAACAATAGATTAAAAACACAAAAAAGGTGTGTTCCAGAGCTTTCTTATTTCCCTTGCGTGTTCCTGCTTTTACAGCGTGTTTTAGGACATAAATAAAATTAAGACGTAAGCTGTTGTTTCTGCAACGCCTTTAGAGGGTAATTAGGGGTAGGTTCGTGAAAGTCAATTTGAGGAAAGTAAAAAAATACTTAATATTAGAATGGATTTCATTTTTCTATCAAAGGTTGTGTGTCGTTTTTAGCTTTGATCTCTTTGAAAAAGGTATAATTTTTGTGCCTATTGATCATCCGCTTAGGCATCAGTTTATTTTTCGTGAATAAGCTCTTTTATTTCATTAGAGGATTTATGAAAGCTTTTTACTAAAATGCCCCATCTATATCCTTACTCATGGTAATGTGTCTCGTTGCTGTATCCTATTTTACAAAAATACTCACTGCTACTTGTTCTTTTATTCCCTTCAGTTGTGAAAAATTCACTGCATCAGTATTGCTAGTTCCTTCTGCAACATTTGTTACTTTTTTACTTGCCGCATTAATATTACCGGTGGTTATTTGCGGGACATCAGTAATTACTAAGCCTGTTGCATCGACTTTTCTTTTCTCTCCTAATGTTATGCTTTTCAATGCTATATCATTAGCCAAACCAAATATGAGCTTATTTTCATCGTCCTTATCTCTTTTAACCCTGAAGTTACTTCCTCCCGATGAAAAATTCATTGTACTATCTAGCACCCATATCTTTAGCTGCCTCACCAGAAATAGACTGTTTCCACTCTTTTTTTCTTACGACTTCTTCTAAATCTTGCAACTGTCTCAGGTTCACCGCATCGGCAGATTTGCTATCAGCTGCTACGCCTATAATTTGTCGCGTTATGTTCTTACTAGGAACACCAATATTTACTGAAACTTTCGTACTTTTCCATTGAGATTAGGTGTTTTTAGCCAGTCCTTGCAGAACAGACGTATCCCCAAAAACGCCAGCAGTCCTACCAGACACAGAGCTGTTCCCGATAGCCCCCCATCAACCATCACTTTAGAATAGGAACCTAAAGCGATACTTCCAACCCCTTTTGCTTTTGAATAGAAGCCCATAGAAATAGCTTCTTGAGCAAATGCTTATGTACGGATGACCAAGAGCAATCGAACCATATTCTAAAGCTTTAGAAACAGCTGCTACTACTGTTGAATAATCACTCTTCGAAAGAGTATAATCATTTTCCCCGTGTTCGCTCTTCTTATTATATTCACTACCTATTGCGATACTGCTTTTCTCTAAAGCGTAAGCCATATTGCCTACAGAAACGCTTCATTCTTTTTCCGTTTGCGCTCCACTACCCTAAAGCAATACTTGTGTTTGGAGTACGTTGCATATCTGTAGATCGTTGCATTATAAAGCATACGTTTAAAACTATACGAAAATAAAAGCTAAAACTGTCTTCTTTTAATAAAGGGTATATTCGTATTTACATTTCTTGAAGCATTTTAATAAATCAAAATAATAGCAATCAATTTTTTAAATCTTTACCATTAAGGTCTTTTATTCTCAAAAAAAGTTGTCATAGGCTTTTTATATTCGGATTTTATATAATTACGGGTGTTTTATACATTTAGAATAGCTTTAGAGAACTCTGGAAGAAAGTAAAAAATTTGCCCTTTTCTTCAATTAAGAAAAAGGCAAATCAATTTTATGGATTTAGTCGTTTATTAGTTGAGTATCACATTAACCCCTGTACTTATACCCCAGTGACCTCCAGAAGTGGTAATTGACAAGTTGGAACCAATATCACCGTTCTCTGAAGTATAACCTGCACCAAAAGCAAAAGCAGATTGACTACGCCATAAACCACTACCAAATGCGATTGTTAATTTTCCAGGAATATCACTATAGCGTAAACCAGCTACTGCTAAACCAACAGCTGCTGCTTGTCTTGCCTCTTTTCGAACATCCTCAACAGCATAACTTAATGTCGAAAACTTCATATCCGTATACGAATTAGCCTCACTAACTCCATCTTTTACAAGATGAGAAACTTGCTCATCCGTATACTTATTGGCATTTTCAAGCACAAAATCCATCTTATCTTTTAATTGACCGCCATTAATCGCTTCTTTCGAATCCTTTTCAATCTTTCCATCGGCTACATTGGCTATTAATACTGGAGAACTTTCATCTCCACCAACTAAGCTAACTTTATTGGTCTTTTTGCCCGTTTTTTTATCTTTATCGTATTGTACAGATCCCTCCGTAACTTTATTTTCAATATCCTTGACCTGATCTGTAATCATTTGCTGAGTTTCCCAAAGCTGTCCTCCATTCACAGCTTCTTTTGAATCTCTGTCTACCTTGCCATCCTCTACATTGATAATCTTACTTGGACTCTTAACACCCTGAGCATCAACATGAGATGCATCATAGCTTCCTTTTTCTTCATTCCAATTCAGACTATTCGAAGAGGTACCTTTTTCAACTTCTTTTATACGATCGTTGATAGTGCTCATGCTGTCATTAACAACATCAAATGCTTCAGAGACATTATTACGCTCCTCTTTATCACCTTTCGTACCATCCTTATTAAAGACCTGAACGGTGAATTTTGGTCCTTGCCAGTTTCCTTCCTTATCATAACCAGCTCCTCCACCAAAATATGAGGCAAATGTCTGTTGAAGAGTATAAATCTGACCACCATTAATCGCATCAGTCGAATCTTCTGATATCTTTCCTTTCGCAAGGAACGTGATCTTGCTGTTTTCCTTTTTACCTTCTTCCTCATGCTGTGCTACAAACGCACCTGCATCATCACTCCACAACAACGCATTTTGCTCAATGTTGTCTGAAATCTCATTATGAAGATTCTTGAAAACCTTATTTACACCGGCAAACGCGGCTGCAATGCTATCATAATCCTCCTCTACAAAGCTTCCATCTTCTTGGAAAGTCATTATCTTGAAACCTGGAAGGACCCAGCCATCACCATCATACTTAGCATCACCACCAAAATACTTTGCTAGCGACTGATTCAGATCATAAATCTGTCCACCATTAACCGCATCACTCGAGCCTGATACTATAGAGCCAGCCGCAAGTGATGTGATCTTGCTTGCTTTTCTGTCTTCACCTTTCCCATGCAGAGCGACAAAAGCTTTGTCACCATCGCTCCAAGATAAAGAATCTTGTGCAACTCCCTCTGAGACCTCCTTAATGCGAGCGTTCACATTCTTGATATTCTCATCAAGCCCTTTAAAGGCAGAACCAACATCGGTATGCGGTTTATCTGTTACTTCACCACCTTTATCAATACTAGATAAATTATAAGTTGGCCCTTTAAAAGCACCATCCTTAAATTCAGCATCTCCACCCAACAATTTTGCTATATCCATTGAAAGAATGTGAACTTGTCCTCCATTGATAACATCCGTTGAGTTTTCCGCAATCGATCCGGCGGCTACATTATGGAGCGCAACAGGTGTAGCATCCTTCCCTTTCCCAAAAGTTACATTTGTATAATCAGTTTGATTATCTGTTGTTTTATCGTAAAGAACAACAGAAGAACTATCCGACAGAAGGGTATCAGAAAGATCCTTCAAACCTTTATCAAATTGTTCTTTGTTCACAGCTTCATTGGCTTTTTCTGCTGCCTTTACACCAGAAAGAGTTCGATCCTTACCACCCTTGTTTGCGATATTGATTTCACTACCTTCTACTCCTTTACCAATGTTGATAACATCTTCATTTTTCGTAACAAGCAAATTACTGATTACATCGCTGATCGCAGTTTGAACCTTTGTGAAAAGTTTACCCACACCTGAAAATGCATCTGATACATTCTTATAGCTTGATTCAGCTTCAGTGCCATCATCATTGATAATTTTGAGCTTAAAATCAGGAACTTTCAATTCCCCATCCTTATATTCAGCGTCATCAGAAAAATATTTTGCAACCTTATCGCCCAGTGAATAAAGTTGAGAACCATTTACAGCATCCATCGATTCTTTCGTAATATCTCCTACAGCAAGCGATGTGATTTTACTTGCCTTTCTGTCATCACCTTCCCCATGCTGGGCAACAAAAGCTTTGTCAGCATCGCTCCAAGATAAAGAATCTTGTGCAACTCCTTCTGAGACTTCCTTAATGCGAGCATTCACATTCTTGATATTGTCATCAAGTCCTTTAAAGGCAGAACCAACATCGGTATGCGGTTTATCTGTTACAACACCTTTTTCATCAATATTCGATAATTTATACCCTGGTACTTTAAAGTTTTTTCCATCAAAGGATACATCTCCACCTAAAATTTTTGATAAATCCCCAGTAATTGTATGAAGCTGACCACCATTAACGGCATCTGTCGAATTTGTGCTAAGATCTCCACCTGCAAGACCTGTTATTTTTTTACCTGCAGCATCAATACCATCCGCTATTACTTTGGGACCATTTTCAATAGTTAAGCCCGTTTTATCTAAAGTGATGTCTTTTAATTTTACACTGTTCAATGTGACATCTTGTGCCAAATCAAATGTTATTTTTTTGTCTTTATTGTCTGTTGTATCACTATTTTTAATCTCAAAGTTTTTGCTTCCAGAAACCAAATTTAATATATCACCCGGCTGAAAGTTTGAAACAGCCTTATCATTAAGAGAAAGTGTCCACCCTTGTGCTACAAATTCTCTTAATTTTTTCAGCTGTGCAATGTTGACGGCATCAGTGTCTGCATAACCCGCTGCCACACCTGTAAGCTGTCGTGTTATCTTATTCGGAGTATCACCAACACTAAAAGCTCCTTGAGTGCTCTTCCATATCACACCATCATCCGTTGACTGGCTCCCTATGGAAGGATCATAGCCAACTGCGGACACTGAGTTACGAGAAACAGATTTATAACCCACAGCAACACCACCCTCAGGAAGTACTTGTACATTTGAACCTAATGCCATACTATTTTTAGCTGTTGCAGCTGAAAGTCCACCTAATGCAATACTATTTTCACCAGATGCATTTGCAAAACCACCTAATGCAATACTATTTTCACCAGATACATTTGCAGAACCACCTAATGCAATACCATTGTTGGCAGTTGCACTTGAAAGCTTACCTATAGCAATACTTTCTTGCCCACCTTTTCCCTCACTAGCAGCAATTGTAATGCTCTCCGTTTCGGCATGCCATTTAAAGACACTATCATCGGTAGCTTTTTTAATCTCATTGTGAAGATTTACATAAGACTTACCCACACCTTCAAAGGCTTTGGCTACATTTGGAAAACTTTCTTCTTCCATCTCATTCGTCTCAGGATTTAAAGTTTTAATTTTGAACTCTGGATTATCCCATTGACCATTCGTAAATTTAACACCACCGCCTAAATATCCAGCTATATGGGTAGCTACAACATTCAACTGACTACTATTTACCACCTCTTGTGAATCTGCACTAAGATCACCAGATGTAACGCCCATTACCTTTTTATTTCCAGCATCAATACCACCGGTGGTTATTTTCGGACCATCAGTAATTACTAAGCCCGTGGCATCGAAGGTATTTGTACCTGTCTTTACGCTCTCCAGTGCAATGTCTTGCGCCAGATCAAATTTTACTTTATTGTCATCTTCGCCCTTTGTAATATTTAGGTTGCTACTTCTAGCGGAAAAATCTACCGCGCTATTCATAAGAACAGTGGTAGCATTTTTATCTCCAACAGAGAATTTCCAACCGTTTTGTCTTACAACTTGTTCTAAGTCCTGCAACTGTCTAAGGTTCACTGCATCGGTAACATTAGAACCAGCTGCTACGCCTGTAATTTGTCTGGTTATACCCTTACTATAATCACCAAATGAAACTGTTCTCTCTTTTTCATCAGAACTATCGGTTAGAGAAGAGCCGATTGCAATGCTATTTTTAGTATTTCTACTACTACCAGCTAAAGCAGTTAAGCCGATAGCAATCCCTTGGTCAGCCTTCGTCTGCGCTACCTGCCCGAAAACAATAGCATCATGCGCTTCTCCCTGAGCTCGTTCACCATAAATAAGAGGATTACCCAAATCCTGACTGCTAGTTATCTGATCTCCCTTTACAACCCCTGGAGTTAAAGCTGCTCTTGTTATTTTTTTACTTCCAGCATTCATATCAATTGAACGTATCGAATCGCTGGTTTCTGCCAAAACATTCACTATAGGACTATAATCACTTACACCAGTAAGAGTTTTGGTTAAAAAATTTTCATAGTCATCAGCAGCACTTACCTTGGATGTCAAAGCAACATTCAGCGCTGTTAAATAATTTTCCTGTGATGAACTAGAAGAATCCAAATCATTCGAAAAAACAGGGGAAATACTGGCTAAAAGTGCCGCTATTGAAGTCAAGGATAGGACTTTAATAAAAGGAAAACGAGAAAATTTTAAATTGCTCCCTGCTAATTTTGTATATAATTTTTTCATAATGAACTCCCCAATGAAAGAAATAACTATAAACACAAAAAAGACACATTTAAACGCTATTAGGTCTCCTAAAATTGGTTTTTCTAAACGTATTCAAAAATTTAGTACCTGACTGAAAAGATAGAGAAGTTGTGTTTTAGGTTTTATGGTTAATGCGTTTTGCTCTTTTACATTTCCTAAGAAAGTAAATTTTTTTTGTGGTGATTGGTTTTTTTTAACCTTTAAACTTATTGGTTGTTTTTTGCAAGGGGTAGAGTTAATTTAGCATATTGTTTTATAGCTTCTTCCAGTAAAGTTGAAATACATTTGAATGGAGATTTTTGTCTTAGTAGAAAGCTTTTTAATAGATTTGTAGAGAGCAAAAGGTTTTTTTATCTGTAGAGTGCTACAGATTTTTCAGATTTAAAAATTAAAGAAGAAAATAATAAACTTATAATTTATGAAAAAACTCATTATCTTATTTTGAAATAAGAGGTTCATTTTGTTGAAAGCGTCCGGTTTTTCTGTTTTTTTAACCTGTATTTATCGTTAGCGCTTATCAATTTATATATATTTTTTTACATACGTAACAACAATTCACCCCTGCCTCATGAGACAGGGGTGAAAAGGAATTTTTATGTATTTTGTTTATTATCAATTCAATGTCATATTGAATCCCGCACCTACACCCCAGTGACCTCCAGAAGTTGTTGCAGATATGTTAGAGCGGTATTTTCCATTTTCTGAGGTGTAACCTGCACCAAAGGCAAATGCAGACTGACTACGCCATAAACCAGTACCAAATCCAACGCTTAATTTTCCAGGTGTATCATTGTAGCGTAAGTTAGACACTGCAAGACCAATAGCTGCTGCTTGTCTTGCCTCTTTTTTCACACTCTCAATACTATAGTTTAAAACATCAAACTTCATATCTGTATATTGCTTAGCCCGATCAACAGCATCATCAATCGCATCAATCACAATATTATTAACCCGTTGATCTGTATACTGCTTGGATTCATCAAGAATAATCTTCATCTGTTCTTTAGTATAATCATGAAGTTGACCACCATTTACAGCCTCTTTCGAGCCTTTTTCAATTTTACCATCAGCTACATTATCAATCAGAACAGGTTCACTGGCATCCCCCCCCGCTAATGTGATTTTATTGGTTTTTTTGCCGTTTTCATCTCTATCATAACGAACAGCATCCTCTTCAATGCCGTCAACTCTATTATTGATGTTATCAACTTTGGCATCAATATTGATAACTGTATCACCAATATCAGCAATCGTATTGGAAATGGTATCAACTCTGTTGGTAAGATGTTTCACATCTTTTTCGACACCAGTGACACGTTCATTGGTTTCCCAAAGTTGCCCACCATTGACGGCATCTTTCGAGCCTTTTTCAACTTTACCATCAGCTACATTGATAATTTTATTCGGCTTTCCATCGCGACCAGCATCATAGGCTTTTTCTTTATCATTCCACTTTAAAGCATCTGAATCGACCTTGTTGATGACATCATCAATACGGTTATTAATATTTGACATATTTTTATTGACGTCACCAAAAGCATCAGCGACATTATGATGCTCTGTCTCAACAGTCGTACCATCAGCATTGACTTGAACAATCTTAAAAGTAGGATCTGTCCATTTGCCATTCTCATATTTGGCACCGCCACCGAAATAATTTGCAAGTTGGTTATTCATGGAATAAAGTTGGTTGCCCGTAATGGCATCTGTTGAACCTTGAGCAATCTCACCATCTAAAAGATACTTCAATTTGCTGTTTGTTTTCTTACCATCTTTTTCATGACGTGCCACAAATGCTTCTTCCTCATCATCCCACAGTAAAGCATCTTTAGAGAAATCTTCAATTTTCTGGTTAAACTCATTGGATACATTCGTTAAACGTTGATTCACATCTTGAACATTTTTATCAAGACCTGTTAAAGCATCACCAACATTGTAAAAATTAGCCTTCCCTACTTCACCACCTACAATAGCGGATAAAGTATATTTCAGCCCTTCAAAAGCACCGTTAATGAACTTTGCACCACCACCAAAAAACTTTGCAATATCTGCTGATATTTTATTAATCTGACTACCATTGATTGCATCGTTGGAATTTTCAGAAATGCTACCATCTTTTACGTTATGAAGAGCAACTGGTCCGTTGTTCTTATCGCCGCCCAAAGTTACACTACCATAATTAACACTATTATCGTCATTCTTATCATAGAGAACCGCAGCAGCAGTTACTGTCTCAATATCTTTAGAAATCTTATTTATGCTTTTATCAAGTTGGTCTTTGTTAACAGCTTCATCACCATTTTCTGCCTCCCGCACGCCAGAAATTTTACGTCCTGAACCACCAACACCTGCAATATTGATCTCAGTACCAGCGGTATCCTTACCAATAGTAATAATACCTGATGCACCTCCATCTTGCTTAACAAGACTATTTTTTACCACATCGGAAATCTTATTATCAATATTTGTGATAGAAGTATTAACACCTGTAAACGCTTCCGTAACATTATGATAGGTCTTCCCCTGAATAAGGAAAGCTGGTTCTACACCATTCAGTACATCTGTACTACCCCCAAAATATTTCGATGTATTTTGAGCGACTGTTTTAAGATTATCAGTAACAGTTGTAACCTTCTCATTCGTAGCAAAAAGTTGTGAACCATTTACTGCTTCAGTAGATGTTCGAGAAAGTTCTCCATCTTTTACACCGGAAAGTGTTCTTTCTTGCTTATCTTTATTTACAAGGCTGATTTCAGTACCACCGGTTGCTTTACCCACAGTAATAAGACCATCTTCTCCCTCCTGCTTTACAAGGCTATTTTCTGTTACATTGTTAATCTGATTATAGATATCCGTAATAGAACTATCGACACCTTCAAAAGCATCAGCAACATTATGATGCGTTTTCTCAACAATAGTGCCATCCTCATTACGCTGAGAAACTTTGAAAGTAGGATCGCTCCACTCTCCATTCTCATAGCGAGCACCACCGCCAAAATAATTCGCAATCTTATTGCCCATCTTATAAAGTTGAGAACCATTTATTGCATCTGTTGAATCTTCTGAAATATCACCATCCGCAAGGAATTTAATCTTACTATCTGTCTTCTGTCCATTTGGTCCACGCAGTGCGACAAACGCTTTTTCCTCTTCACTCCAAAGTAACGCGTCTTGAGAAAATTTATCAAATTTATCATCAAATTTCTTGTCTACATATTGTATATGTTTATTCACATTTTTGACATTCGCATCAAGCCCAGTCAAAGCATCACCAACATTTTCAAAGGTTTTCTGTTCTACCTTACCATCTGCAGAAACGGTAGATAAATTATACTGTGGTCCAACAAACACACCATTTTCAAATGAAGTACCACCACCAAAGAATTTTGCAATATCTCCAGAGATTGTATTAATTTGACTACCATTTACAGCTTCCATAGAGTCTTTGGAAATTTCACCATTTTTTACACCTGCAATGGTTCGCTCTCCCTCAGTACCTGTAATATCAATTTTCGTACCGCCTTTTTCAGCACCAATAGTGATAAGCTTCTGATCTTCTTTCCATTTAACAAGACTATTTTCTGTTACATTATTAATCTGACTATAAATATCTGTGATAGAAGTATCAACAGCAGCGAAAGCATCCGTTACATTGTCGTGTTTTGTATTCTGAACCATAAAAGTTGGTTTGATACCATTAAGTATATCTGTCTCCTTACCACCAAAAAAATCCACTATATTAGTAATATAACTAAACAGCTGATGGCCATTTATTGCTTCTGTTGAATCGGAACTGACTTTTCCAACTGCAACGCCAGAAATAATTCGATCCTTGCCTTCAGAGTTCGCAATATTGATTTCGATACCTTCTTTTTCAGCACCAATGGTAATATTTTTTTTACTTTTACTCCATTTAACAAGACTATTGTCTTCTATCTCAAACTTCATTTTATATAATTGTGAAAGATTAACAGCATCATGCTCATTGCTACCATCTGCGACTCCTGTAATTTTTGTATTGGCGGCATGAATACCACCCTTGGTCATTCTTGGGCCATCTTTGATCATGAAACCGGCATTACTCATTCTGCTGTCCCCTGTTTCTACACGACCAACTTTAATATATTCGCTTAAATCAAACTTTACTTCATTGTTATCACCTTTGGTAATTTTTATATTTGTGTTCTCACTCTCATTATTATCATCGTCTTTATGCTTAACTGCAACAAACTTTACTGTACTTCCTGCTTCAACATCTGTAGCTTCTCCGTCTTCAACAGAAAGCTTCCAACCCGTTTCCATCCCCGCTGTAAAGTCTTTCAGCTGTTTATAATTTACTGCATCAGTATCATCAGTACCAGCTTTCACTTTTGTAATCTTTTTGCCACCAGCATCAATACCTTTCATAGTTATGCTTGGACCACCATCAACAAACTTAAAGCCATCGTTGCTCATAATGCTGTTGCCTGTCGTGACACTCGTGAGCTTAAGAGTATCATTCAAAGAAAATGTAACTTTATTACTGTCTTTTGCAATCTTTATATTTTTGCTTCCGTCCTCACCCGCATCCGCAACAAAATCTACTGTACTCCCAGCTTTAACATCTGTAGCATTGTTACCATCAACAGAAAGTTTCCAGCCATTTTCTGCAAGTGTCCTTACCTCTTTCAGCTGTTCATAATTTACAGCATCAGTATTGCCTTCTGCCTTAGCTACTCCTGTAATTTTTTTATCACCAGCATTAATACCATTCAAAGTTATGCTTGGTCCATTACCATCAATAAACTTAAAGCCCTCATCACTCATAATGCTGTTGCCTGTCGTGACACTCGTAAGCTTAAGGTTATCATTCAAAGAAAATGTAACTTTATTACTGTCTTTTGCAATCTTTATATTTTTGCTTCCGTCCTCACCCGCATCCGCAACAAGATCTACTGTACTCCCAGCTTTAACATCTGTAGCATTGTTCCCATCAACAGAAAGTTTCCAGCCTGCTTCAGCAAGTGTTCTTACCTCCGTCAACTGCTTATAATTTACAGCATCAGTATCTTCTTCCCCTGCCGCTACCCCTTTAATCGTTTTATTACCAGCATGAATGCCATTAACAGTTATGCTCGGCCCCTCATCACCGTCAAATCTAAAGCCAGCAGCATCCATAATGCTGTCTCCTGCTGTGACAGTCATTACCTGAATATCATCAGCTAGATCAAATGTGACATTGTGATCATTATCTTTTTCGATCTTGATATTTTTTGTACCTTTATTGTCAACTGACTGAAAATTTACTGTACCATTTGGACCAATAGCCGTAGCATTTCCACCGTTAACAGCAAGCTGCCAACTCGTTTTGTTCGCGTTTTTCACCTCTTGCAACTGTTTATAATTCACTGCATCGTTAGGTTCAGACCCATCTGCTACGTTTGTGATCTTTTGCTTGGCTGCATCAATACCATCAATAGTCATGCTTGGACCATCATTACCATTAATAAAAAAGCCGTCTACAGTCATGCGTGAACCGCTTTCACCGTTAACAAAAAAGCCATCATCACTCATCGTGCTTTGGCCTGTGGTGACTTGCGTCAATTTAAGATGATCATTTAAAGTAAATTCAATTTTATGCTTATTATCTGCAGTGTTTTTTGCAATCTTTAAGTTGTCTTTTCCCGCTTCTTTTTCACTTTTCACTGAAAAATCTACAGTATTGCCTGAATTCACATCTGTCGGATCGGTATCGTTAGCAGAAAGTTTCCACCCCCCTCCCCCTGCTATGATATCTTTCATAGCTTTTAGTTGCGCCACGTTTACCGCATCAGTATCTTCACTTCCAGCTGCAACCCCTGTAATTTGTCGTGTTAACGTACCATTACCACGACCGCCAACTTCACCAACGCTAAAAGCGCCTGTGGTGCTCTTCCATGCTATACTGGTTTTTGTTGTCCCTTTACCTGTTGCAGGATCATAACCAGCAACCCCCTTCTCTCTATCAGAGATAGCCCCACCACCTACAGCAACACCATCTCTAACAAGCACTTGCGAATTTACACCAATGGCAACCGAATCTTCTGTTTCAGCATAAGCTTGCGTACCTATAGCAATGGCATTTTCTGCCTTCGCGATTACTTTTCTGTTAGGATTATTTTCTTCAGTTCTGTCAGAGCGCCTGCCCCCTATTGCAATAGCACCTGAAGCTTTAGCTTCAGCATCTGTACCTATAGCAATCGTATAACTCTTTTCTGCCTTTACCTTTGTACCTAAAGCAATGCTATTTGTACCTAATGCAGTTGCAAGCCCTCCAATAGAAACTGAAGATTTGCCCGATGCTTCTGAGCCTACACCCATAGCAACACTTGCTATACCACTTGCAAGTGCAGAAACACCAAAAGCTTGTGCACCCCCTGCCTTTGCTGTCGCACCTGCACCAAATACGGTTGAATAATTACCCGTCGCTGCAGATCCACAACCCGTTGCAAAAGAATAAACACCATAAGCCTCAGGCATTGCACTAACGATACCGCCAGTCGGTGTCCCCATATA
This sequence comes from Bartonella sp. AP9QHHD, assembly GCF_042195625.1. NCBI lineage: Bacteria > Pseudomonadati > Pseudomonadota > Alphaproteobacteria > Hyphomicrobiales > Bartonellaceae > Bartonella > Bartonella sp. AP9QHHD. Next base: position 22,556 of record NZ_JBHIOP010000082.1, read on the forward strand.
ACCTTTAGTGGGATCACTTAATGTCCCATCACCAGTCCAAGTAACCTTTTCAGTAGTCGTGCCATAAGGTTTACGACCTCCAAAAACTTTCTCACCAATAAATCTCTCATATTGTTGCTCTGCGGTTATTCGTTGATTATCAGCAATTCCTTGTTGTTGTTTGCCGCCACGACCAATAACGTTGTCTACACCACAGAAATCATCATCACCAGCAAAAACAACACTCCCATGACTACCGTGTGGATATACAACACCAGTACCAGTTGTACTTTGACTCGCCCCTCCTACTATCGCAAGATTCGCCGCAAAAACAGGAGAAACACTCGATAAGAGTGTGGTCATTACCGTACTAAGAGAGACAACTTTAATTAAATTTGGTGTGGAATATTTTTTTTTCATAAGAATCTCCTCCTACAGAGTTCAACATCATCACAACGCGCGAAAACACACATGGCAAAACCCTTAGTTTGCGCACTTCAAAAACCAATAAATCAAGACAAAACTCCCCCCTACGATACCGATACTTATCCGGCATCGACCTAAAATCTCTGCAACAACATCGAATCTAGAAAAGTCCCCAACCCTTTTAGCTAGAGGGATTCAAGCTAAAAAATAAATAAAAACACAAAACTTTGAAAATATACTGTTATCTCCATTCAAAAATACTGCGATTTATCTCTTAACAAAAATAGTTTCACTAAAGAGCAATTCTACTTTTCAAATAAAGCGCATCAGAAGAATGGCAAGAGTGTAAAAATTATTTTTTATAAATTTATAAAAATACTTCTCAATAAATTAGCTGTTCTTATAAGCACAAATTTATGATTTTTTAACTTATAGCATAATGTAATAATGACGATTATCATGATAATCTCACTTTTTGTTGCGAGGTAAACTGTTTCAATATATTATACATCTCTTTGAAAGAAATCTGTCTTAAATATAATGATGCACGCTCTGTAAAAAGTTTTAACGTGCTCATCTTATCATCTTCATAAAAAGACAAAAGCGCGCCTATAAATAGTCTTTCGTTCTTCTCTCTTATATATCTGTTACCCTTCTATAGGAACAAAACATCGTCATTGTATTTTCACTGTTGTATAAATTTTTTAATATCACAAACCGAAAAGAAGCTGTTTTCTAAACTCTTTCCTCTCACAGAACCCACTGTATTTTCACTGTTGTCCGTATCTTTTCTTCAACCAACAAATATTTCAGGAATGATGCTATACTCGCTTCCTTTTGAAGAAATTTTGTTTGTATTGCTACCCGTCGTTCTTTTTATGAACCGTTTTATTTTTAATCAGAACAGTCTATTGATTTATAATGATAGTTTCTCGTTTTTTAGGTTGAATAAGAGACTCGAAAATCCTGAGATTTTCACATTCCAAACTTGGTTATACAGCAGAAAATCAAAAAAGTTTTATTTTTTTTAAAGGCTGTTCATTCGTATCTTATGAAATTTCTAGATGTGCTTTTCAGTTTCGATTTTACGCTTTAAATGTAATTTTAAAAGTGGCAAAGTGGCTTCGACTTCTTCTATATCATTGAGGTTTTGAATAAGCTCTTGCAATCTTCCATAAAGCTCTGCTGCTAATTCCGCAACATCTTCAGGAGAAAGTGTTATTTTTGCATCATGATAGGTCGTATAAACTAAATGTCCCAGCTTTTTCATCAGCCCAGTAGGAATCGCCTGCGGTTTAAAACCAGCTGCTTTCGCCTTTGCCACATCTGAAAACATCTCGCCATTTCCCGTTACTAGCCAATCTAATGAAACACCACAAATTTCTTGATATTTGGAGAGCGCAGAGGCTGTAGGCTCACTTATACCAGTTTCATAAGTTCCTATAGAGCCAGCAGTGATACCAAGATGTTCAGCAAACTGCTTACGCTCTGTAAAACCAAGAGCGTGACGCACTTTACGAAAACGTTTTGCCAACTCAGTTTTAGGTTTTGCTTCCGGACGAGCCAAAAAAAACACTCCAAAATCAATATAATTGTTGACTAAATAATTATATTGATTTATATCTATCATTACTGCCCCTTAAGAAGAGCAGTTATCACATACATAACCCCACAAAAACGGATGTTACAGCATCCATTTAAGCAGGAGCGAAAATTATGACAATTACAAAAAATGCAATCGCCGTGGTATTTTTCTGAGCTGCGCCCCTGTAATATAACCTTGGAAAAACTCAAGCCTATCAGAGGCTATTTTCCAGAGTCAAAAACATTTGGACACAGGCCAATGAAAAAACTAAATGCGCCACTGCCAACTCTATCAGTTTGCATGCCAAGCCAATTCTTGCCAACTGCTTTCTCAAAAGTTGCAGTCATATTCTTTCAAAAGCAAAAAGCCTAATACGATTCTCTTCATTTCATGCTGTGTAATATACCACTGAAATCTTATTACAAAAATATGCTAATGCATTTCCCATAGGTTTTTATAAGGTAAAAAGTTTATCAATGTCTAAAAATCAATATAAAATAGGCAAAATAATTGGTATTCTACAAAAAATGAGATTATCACTCGTTATTAAAAAGTTAGACGTTTACAAACCCTGTTTGCTTATTTTATATATTAATAGCACTGATTTAGCTGTAACTGGCAATAGAGATTTCAGGGTGTTTGGTTTATCGTCAGAATACTCTTCCTCTACGCATATTAAAAGCCTTTTGGCAATGTATTTTAAATGCTATAAATTCTATAGTAAACACATTGCCATCCATATTTACAATTGGGCGCTTCAAAATCTTGGAGTAATAAAATCTTTAATAGGCTTTGATTTAAAAGCGCGTATTTTGCAGAAAATTGACAAAACCATGAGGTTCGTATACATGGCAATTTTAAGTGATGATAGTGGAGTGATACTTAAAAAAGCTGCATGGAAACCCGCAACGTTGAGGAATTAAGCATGACCTCTTTATGCGATAAAGAATTATCTGATACACTGGTTGGTCTTTATGACGACTATCAACGCGGTTTCGACATTGGAGAAGAGCTTAAACTGTGCGTGGATTTGGCGTTATCTCTTGAATTGGAACTCAGTATTCACCGTTTAAGTGAAACAGATGCTGTTTTAAAAAAAGAGATTGTGCAAACCTTGCATCGTCGTAGAAATACTCATTCCAATGAAGATGAAATTGATACAATTTTTCATATGGATTTTGAAAAACAAAAATAATACAATACTCTCCCCATATGATACGATATTACCTCATCGCTTTACTTTCTGCTACGCTTAGACAAAAAACTTTCAAGAAGATTTAAAGTGTTACGTTTTCGTCTTCTTAACAACAGTGAGATGAATTAAAGAAACGCATCAATTCTTTTAGATCATTATCAAAAAATAGAGAGTATTCTCTAGCATACATCAATTTATGCTTTGTTCATTAAGCACCAACTTTTACATTTTCTCAACTCTCCTTTAAAAGCAAAATGTGAAATGTACTGCAGCGTAAATATTTATAAAATAGCGTATGTTGTCCACACTTAAATGTAATTTATTGTTTTTCATGTTTATAAAACAGCACTATGAGTATTCCAACAAACGCAACAATGCTTTGAAAAAAATATATCGATTGAGGTGATATGTTACTGTTATCGCTTGCCATGATGAGATAGACTCCGAGGATCAAGCATCCAGAGATACCATTAAAACTTGCCTGCAATCTTCCTTGGTATTCAGGATCACAAGAGAGTTGTGATAAAGAAATCGAAAGAGCCCAACTCGAAAGTCCAAATCCAATCATAAAGTAAACAGGAAAAACAACAAAATTGTGTGTATTAACAGATAAAATAGCGAGGCCAATAGCCATAAAAGCTAATAAAATGGCTAATGTTTTCCTGATAGATAAAACTTTACAAAGAAGTGGTGAAAAAAACGCACCTGTCAATACGCCCATAGAATAAAGCACCTCAAATATTGCAAAGATCCTGCTATCCGCATGTAAAACCTCTTGTATATAAGGAACGAGAATAACAGGAATGGTCATCAAAAGAGTCATAATAATCATCTGGCTTATATAAGGTACAAAAAGAGCCGGATTCTGTTTAAAATAATGAAGGGATGCTGTATAATTTTCCCACCAATTTTGCTGGTTTTGATTTTTAGATCTTCGGTTTTTAGGTACCTTCATTGCAAAATTAAATAAACCAGCAATGATAAAGAATATACCACCTATTAGAAGAGTTCCTTTTGTTCCTGCATAGGACAGTATAAATCCACTTAAGCCCATACCTACGATAGTGCCAAGTTCATAAACCATATCGATGGTTGCATTTGCATTGATGAGCTGTTCCTTCAGCACAATACTTTGAATTAAAGAAATAGCTGATGGCATATAAAAAGGGATAAAAATACCCAAAAGAGCAGATAAGACCATCAATTCAATTTCTATACCAAAATGCCAAAGCATTACCCAGCTTACAATTACCAAACCTCTCACAAGATTTGAAATAATAATCTGCGTTTTACGGTTATATTTATCTGCCAATATGCCAAAAATAGGCGCAAAAATAATGCCAGGCGTCCAAAGAAAAAGCATCATCAACGCTACACCACGGATTGAGCCCGTCTGATTGTAAGCGAGCCATGACAATGTAATATAATTTAGTCCACTTCCAAATGTAGCAAATAAGCCGCTCAAAGTAAAATAGAGAAAAGTTCTATTTTCAAATAAAGCAATGCGTTCCTTCAAATTTGAAGTGAACATAAATTATCCTCTAAAATGAATACCAGTCGATATGCATGATACATCCTGTTTAAAAACAGGCATTCTTACAATTTTTATTTTAGATCATTAAATTTAAGAAAGCAAAATTTCTTTTTTGAGGCTTTTACAATCTTTGTGCTGTTTTATGATTAATTCTTCTATGAAAACGGAACATTTATGGACAAAAACAAAATTAATATTTTATGTGCGTTTTATTCAGAAGCTACACCTTTATACATCTGTGAAACAATTTTACGGTATGGAAGCTTCACTCACATTATTGTCCTTATTATTCTGTGCACTAAAATATGCTCGAGTATATTCCTCCATGTCGTTCTTCTATCACCACACTTCGTCTCTAAAAGAATAAACATACTATTATCCTCACAATAAATATTGCTAACTTTTCTACTCCCCTTCTCTAAATCTTTTAAAACAAGCCCATTACAGTTAGTTTTCTAATTAAAATATATAACGTGATATTTTTCCTGAGCAGTTAAATTATTGCAATCACATCTCTAAAGTTTCAGATTTAGAGTAAGAATACATAAAGGAGGATTTATCGTAGATAAATTGATTAATAAATGATTTTATTCATAATCAAAAAAACTTATCTATATGATGTCGTATTTGATGATGAATTAAAGAAACAGGAGTAGTTCCATTAATTGTTATAAACCGCTCATCTATTTCCGATAAAACGCGGTAAATGAAAATAAAATGTAATATGAGGTCTTGGAATAGATTGATTTAATTTAACGACACTTTCAACAGAAAGCTCTTGAGCATAAAAATAAGCAAGACTAGAATAAACATATCGATCGCTAATTAATAAATTTTGCGATGACGTTAAGGAAGGTTCAATAATTTCAAGCGTATATTTGCGTCTATCTGTCGCTGATAAGAGTGCTAAAAGCAACGGATCAATTGCTTTTCCATTATCTAAGTAATCTCTAATTTCTGGATTATTTCTATACCAATAACTGGGTTGAAAAGTTTGTATTATATGTTTTTCTGTTGAGTAATGGCGTGCAATTTCTTTTGTTTGTGTTGTCTTACCACTCCCATCAAACCCGCATAAGACAATAAAAGAACCAGAAAATTTCTTTGAAGACCACATGGAGTTATAAACTTTTTTATCAAGATACATTTTGTCTATATACTTTCCATAAGTTAAATTGTTTTATATCTGAAATCTCTTAATGTTTAATAAGGTGTTTTTTAACTCGTCTCTAAACAGAAAAACACAATACTCCCGCATTTTGTATAACTTATTAACTTTATGATAAATGGCGGTATATAGACTTAGTTTTAAGATAATGTTATATTTTAGACAACTTAAAATGAGATTAAGTATTTGTAAAAAATATATTTTTTTGTTCACACTCCATAACCTGTCATTTTTTGACGAATTCTAGTAGAGTTTCTGAGGATTACTCCTATAGCGTCGTGTAAGTGTATAGAAATGAGTTCGATCTCAGTATATTATTGTCCCTTAAGAGCTGCTACTAGATTGCGCTCCATAGGAAGATAATGAAATCAACTCTATCTTTTCTCAAACCACTGCCCTCGCTATAAGCATTTGATATCCGATCCCGTCAAAAAGCAGCAGAGCAATTCTCAGAAAACATCGCTGAGATATTGAAATATGTCTTGCAAAAGCGTTTGAATCAAATGTTTCAATATATCTTTCGGTATATTCATAAACTGAAACTAAGAATATTATAATAAGCCCTCAAACAACGACGACGCCCAAATCGGCCGTAATAAAGCCTCCTAAAACTGAACCAATAATACCTCTCTCTGAAAAAGACTACTATGTAAAGGCTTTAATACAATACCTTAGCGCTAATGCCATAAATGTTTCTGATAGATAACGAAGTTTATTGTCACAATAACATCTAACAACGGTCAATAGAAAAACCTCAACCTTGAGTATAAATGGAGGCAATCTTGAGAGTGCAAACACAGCCTTCCCAAGAACATAGCTATACTGGTCATTTAGCGAAGAAACTCCTCATTGGAAAAGCACCTCACAAGAGATACAGTAAAAATACCAACTGCCTCCGCTCTCAGTTTCTCCAAAATTAGCTATCGCTATGATAAACGTTATCGTTCAAATCTGTACCATGCTTCTATCGAAAAAACTTGACATGCCTAACAACATATATATTAGCTTTTTGTAAAAATGTATAATTTATAGCATGTCTATTTAACATGGGGGGATAATGTGCACAAACAACTGATGTTTCGGTTTTATGGGCTTGTTGTCCTGCTGTATCTTTCTGATATGGTTTTATTTTTAAGTAATCTTTGGAATGCTTATCGCATAACATCCTCATCGGTTTTCCTGGGCGTAACCATGGCTTTGGGCACCCTTATGCCCTATCTTCTGAAAAAAAGCGGTCTTGTGCGCATTAAAGCCTCACTGCGGTTGGTCGATTTATACAAAAGGCGGATCATTATCTATAGCCTTCTTTTATTGATTGCTCTTTTCCATTACGCTGATTCCCCCTTTGGTTTTATCGCTGTCTCTATCTCTATCGGCTATCTCTCTTTGATTACCTTAAGCACACTCGAGACTTATAATACTAAACTAGCACTTAGTGGTTATATTAGCGCCCAAAAGGCTTCCCGCATTATGCAAACAGTGGTGCAAATTGGCGCATTTTTGGGAGCAGCACTAAGTGGTTATCTCTTAGAAGCGACCAGCCCTCGAGGGGCAGCGGCTGAAATCGGTTATAATGGTTTGATTGTGACACTTTGTGTATTTGACATCATTATAAGCCTTATAGCCGGATATATTATATTTTGCGATGAATACAACGCTACAGATACCACAGCACTTGCAACTGGTAAGAAGCCAGCACCTACACCGCAAGCGGATGAGCTCTCCCGTGAACTTAAACTTTTATGCGTCTGCATAGGACTTATTGGCTTTCATATTTGCGCTTATAATACGCTGGCAACCATTCTTTTTCAGAGTGTGAAAAATTTTGGCTCTGAATACTATGGGCTTTGCAGTGCGGTTGCGGGCATGGGCGCTTTTTTGGCTGCTTTTATCAAAATCCCTCGTTTTGAATTTATTCTCCCAGCCCTTATATTGAGCGTAGCTGATCTTATTTTTAGCACCACACAATCGCCCTATTTGGCTGTGGTCTTTTGCTTTTTTATTGGCTTTTCAATGAATACCATGCGAATTAATGCCCGCAAACATACGATTGAAGCGACCAAAACAGAGGCTCAAGCAGAGCTGGTGGGAAGCTATAGCGGCATGCTTTATACTCTCTCCCAGTCGGCAGGTTATGTCATTCTTGGTCTTCTTACAAGCTCTGCCCTTATGGGTCCTCAAGCAGCTGTTTATCTTCTGCCCCTTATAGGGTTGATAATCTTTATTTATGTTCTTTTCCTTTTATTACAGCGGAACAAAGTATGAGAAAACCTATTCTTATTGTCGACCCTTTCTCCACGGGTGCCCTCTATGGCCCTGCTTTGCAAAAATTAGGCTATGCTTGTTATGGTCTTGTCTCTCAAGCAGCTCCTTTTTCACACTTTATGCTTTCTTATCAGGGAAAGGGCATGGCAGAAGCGAAGCTTCATAGTGTAGATGAGATAAAGAAACGTTTTCCTATCGGCACGATAGAGGCTGTAATAGCGGGTGCCGAAAGAGGTATCTATTGTGCAGAGCAATTGGCGGCTTATTATGGTTGTCTTGGGAATAACCCCTTGACTACCGATTGGCGACGGAAAAAAGCAGCGATGCAAAAACGTCTTTGTGAAAATGGTTTATCTTACATCCGATCAAAAATTCTTACAAAAAACGATTGTACTCTCGATGGCTTTGAAAGCCACAGCGGCTATGTGGTAAAGCCAAATGATTCTGCAGGGAGTGATGGTGTTTTGTTTTTCTCTAATCTTGAGGAAGTAGTAACGTGGGCCTCTGAAATCAACTGGAAGAAAAAAAATATTTTTGGCGCACCTAACGAGGCCTATTTGCTCCAAGAAAGATTGGAGGGAGAGGAATACATCGTCGATGCCGTTGTAAAGGGAGAGGCTATAAAAATATGTAGTTTGTCACGATATAAAAAAGGTATTCATAATGGAAGTACTTTTGTTTATGAAACGCTTGATGTGCTTGATTCTCAAGATCCCTCTTATGCCTCTCTTATCTCTTATGCAAAACAATGCATTCGCGCGCTGGGGATTGAATATGGACCTGCGCACGTGGAAATCATGCAAACAGCTCGTGGTCCAGTGATGATCGAAGTAGGAGCCCGCCTCCACGGAGGAATTGCACCCACCTTGTTCGCGCATTGCTATGAAGATGGTTTACTTGAAAGCTCCGTTAACCTTATTGCAGGCGTGTTTTCGCAAACCCCAAGTCGCTTTAAGAAAAAAGGGCGTATTATCTTCCTTATCAACGAGATCGACGGTCATATTATAAAAGATGTTAACGTATGGCGGCAAAAGCTTCATTCTTGGGAAAATGTGGTTCATTTTACGCTTTTTTTTAAAGAAAACGAGCCCCTCCCCCTAACCATCGATTTAAATACCTGCCCAGCTATTATAGCAATTTGGGGACACAATGATGATGAATTATCAGCTTTGGAGAGGATCATTCGTAGCAATTTCCTATAAAATACAACAATTGGGAGGAAAACATGGATTCAGCAGCGCAAATAATTGAAAATATAGACAAATATTAAAAATGGAAGCAGATCGTTTTTAAAGAATTCGATGCAACCATGAATAACACAATTAGACCTTTTCCCTGCCTATTCGGTGTAAATGGATACTCAAAAAATATGCTTAGATTTGAGTTCTACAACAAGCTGACTTCAAAAAATATGATGAAAGACATGATAACTTATTGCGATAACTATAAAAGTTTTGGAAAGAACACATCTTTTGTTGCATTCGAGGAGCCTGCCCCCATACAAAGTATCGAATTTTATAGAGAAAAATTCTGGTCTATACTTAAAGATTTGCGAATGCTTGATGACCGAGAATGGCCTAAGCATATACCAAAAAATATGGACAATCCTCTATGGGAGTTCTGCTTTCATGGGGAGCCTACGTTTATAGTTTGCAATACCCCATCCCATATAAACAGAATTAAGTAAGTTCTCTATTTATGTTAACTTTCCAGCTTAAGTGTTTTTTCTAAGTCTTCTCTCTACAGAACAAAATGTATTCTCGTTGTAGGAAAAAGGACTGAACCTTTTTATATTATCACAAAATCTCCTTATTTTAAGAAAATATAGCAAACTCCAAAATAGAGAATGGACGCAATATTTTCTGCAAGACAACACTATTGAATCCCTACCTTTCTCATATCATCTAATGAAACACGATAATGACTAAGTTTTCTAAAATTAAATTAAATAAAAATATTTATGATATATTAAAAATGATACTGCCAAAACAAGGCTCGATAGAGATTCAAAGGGATTTTCCAAAAAATACATAGAATGCAGTGTGTATGTATAAAACTTCTCAGGATGATCGTGTTAATAGCAATGTTTAGGGAAGCCTTTTGGGGAAAGATTTTACAGCAATTATGAGTATCTCTAGAATGAAAAGCGCTGACTTTTAGAACAGAGAGAAACATTGATTATAACAGTTTATTAGGCTAAACGCAGAATATTTATCCTAATAATGGATGGTTAAATTATAACGGGATAGTTTTTTGATAATCATAAAGAAAAAGGTATAGAGCGTGTTTCTTTTAGTTAAGGAAGAGTATTGCTCATTTTTTTTCTAAAAGTAAGCAAATTCAAAGATAATTTTTTGTTCTTATAGTGGTGAGAAAATAATTGTCGAAGTCAGTGAAGGGGAGATTCCAATAGATTGTTACAAAGTTTAATAAAAGTTGGAATACTTAAAAATTCTTTAGTTTCTATTATGATTTAAGAATACCAGATTAGGATATGGAGAATTCAAGAGCTCAAAACTTTGTGATAATATTGGTTTAGAATTACATCTTGTTCATTCAGACGAGATGAGCCAATTATTATATGTCACAGAGACATATGGGTGGAAAATTTAAAAAAAGCTTATCCAGAATCTGACTTAAAGGTTATTGGAACTTTAGTAGTAAGATTGGCTTGGTCTCATGTTGCTCAAAAATTAGCAACCAATCTTGTTGTGACTAGACTAAATTTGGAAGATCTGCTCACTGAGCGTTTTTATAATATTATGAAATGATAAAAATATTAATATCTCTTCTTGTCTCGGACATGAAGCCGGTGCTATTTGTATTTATTATCCGTTGCACCATTGTCCGAAATATATTTTAAGTGGTTGTCACTTGAAATATGCCTTGGAAAATTATTTGGCAAGAGAGCGTACCTATATGTATTGGAAAGTAATTTCCTATTATTTATCTCAATCTATAGGTACAACGTTACCAAGTATAGAATTCATGCTGACAGATGACTTTCAAAAAATAAGTGCCTATAACGCATTTGAACTAAACTTTTATGAAAAATTCGGATTAAGTACCGAGCTACATTTGACAACAGAGGAAATCACAAAATGGTTTAGTGCTCTGTCTGGGATCATAAAAAATGTTGCGTAATTCCGTCTTTCTTATGATTTTGATTGGAAGTTTGACAAGTTTCTGTACGAGTGGTGTATTATCTATCGGCCTTTCTTTATTACAATTCCAAGATACAACTGGAGAAGCATCTGCTGCTTTAAATGTCGTTAATTTAATCGCAATTGGAATTGCTGGCTTATGTTTGGGAAATGTGTTGGTGCACTATCAAGGCTTTATAATTGGGTTTTATAGCCAAATTATTTGCGCTTGTTTATTGTCTTTCTTATTATTCATAAACAACTCAATGCTTATTTTATTTGTGTTTTTCTTACTCGCTCTCTTGATGGGGGCTGATAACCCAAATAACAATAGTGCCTTGAATCAGCTGGTTCCAGCTCCCAAACAAAAAGCTGGAATTTTTGCATTTTACACTAGTTGCTGTCAGTTTTTTGTTATTATATCCCCATTGCTTATATATTTTATAATTGCGCATTTGGGGCACAAAATAGCCATAGCCTTTATTGTATTTATCTATCTTTTGAATGCCTGCTTATGGTTTCGTATAAAGTCTATACAACAACTAAACAGAGCAAAAGAGCTATTAAAAAAGCCATCTCAAAAAGCTTATGGAGTTGGGTTCAGGTGCCTTTGGCGGATTTCTGCGTTGCGTTTTTTAACGATTAATCGTATTTTGAATAATTCTCTCTATACGGGGCCTATTGTTTTATTGCCACTTGTTCTTGCTTCTATAACATCAGATAATATAAAATTTACAGCTATTCAAAATTCTATTTTTGCTTTGTCAGCACTGGGTTTTGTGATCAATGGTCTTATCTCATCTTATTATTTACGGAAATTTCCATCTTTAATTCGTTTTTTTGTATGGGGGGCACCGGCTTTTGCCGTGATCGCAATCTCTTTTGTTTTATATTTAAATTTTACTCAATATTCCCTTTATATTATGGGTTTTTTATTAGGTATTGGGCAATTTTATTTTAGGATATCGGGAATAACAATTGGACAAGCTATCACACCTAGTGAAAATTTAGCCGAGGTGATTTTGGCAGGCGATGCCAGTGTACGCATCATAACAGCTTTATTTTCTATTGTGCTTTTATATGCAGGAAATTTTTTTTCATTTTCTATATTATACATCCTATGTGTATTTATAGGCTTTTGCGCCCCTTTATTTATTTTGCACGGACTATCTATTTACATACAAAGCTTAAAGATAAAAGAAAGCGCCACATGAATGATATTCAATTATTACGTCAGCCTTTTTTTGATTATCGTATAGATAAAAATTTTGTACAAATATTCATGACATTAATTTTAAATAAGCACATTGCGTGAGAAAAGCTGAGGTGTTCGTTACCTCTCATGTGGATAAAACGCATTTAGCCCGTTAAGCAACGAAATTGCAAATAGCACTATGATCACCATTAATTCTAAAAGCTCTACCAGAAGTTAGTGATAATGGCAAAAATCCTTTAATGATATTTGAAGAGATCGTTTATGCTAGATCAGGTTATCTCAAGATCGAGAGGAGAGGAGCTTAAAAAGTGTAAAATTCATGGAAATTCAACAACAATTTCTAGTTGTACATAATGACAGGTATAGATTGGCGCGAACTGGTCAATTGCAACAGCAAAAAATCCTGCAAATGCTGAGCTTTTTAAACTATGTCATATCAAGCATATGAAAGTTCGTTTTAGGTTAATGGCGGAGAGAGAGGGATTCGAACCCTCGATATGGTTTCCCATATACACGCGTTCCAGGCGTGCGCCTTCAACCACTCGGCCACCTCTCCAGAAGTTCGCACTATACCCAGAAAGAAATAACGTGCAAGTCTAAACTATACATTCAAAACCCAAAAAACAAATTCATTTATTAAAGTAAGAGCTTTTATCTGTTGAATAACAAGCACATCCCTTCTTTTTAAGAAAAAACTTTTTTCGTGGATAGGTTTGTAGAATACAATAATGAGAATAAAAAGATTGTCACCAGTTATAAACTTTCATGCTCATTTACGCACTTTCTGCTTCACAAAAAAATACTTCTCTTAAAATTAGCATACAGCCCATAGTTTTACACAACCAAATAATTAAAATCACTTACTTATACGTCATAGGAAGGGATGGTATGTGGGGGAAGAACATTTTAAGAGAGGATAAGCGGCTCTTATGCATTTTCTTAAATAGCACGAATTTTTGCAACATTGAGAGCTGTAAAATAGCGTGATGGTATCAGTTTTCTCTTTCATAGGATTACATAATAAGCCCTATTCTAAATCCTCTATTCAATTTCACGCTTCTATATTTAGTTGATACTAAAGAAAATAAAATTTAGAAAAAAACTTTGCATTTTTAATTTAATATGTATGAATATATTTTATTTTCTAAAATGAAAAAATAGTCTCATTTTGATCAAATACAAAATCATAAAAATGCAAACCTGTTTTCATTTTTACCATATATTTTTAAATTCAGCTTTACAGTTTTCAAAATATCTAAAGTAGTCTCCATTATTTAAAAAAATTACGTATTACTTTATACTTTGATTATCGCATTCTTTAAGCGTGATATGGTCTCATCACAAAACAGAATACTCTAAAAATACTATTTTCTTTCCCATCCACACGTTTGTAAAAAAACATCTCTTAAAGCTTGCTACATCTACCTCATACGGTATCTATGAATGGTATAAAATCTATTGGATAACATCATCTTTCCTTAAATAAAAAGTAAAAGCCAAGTACTATCACGCTATTTGTCGCCTAATGTTACAATATCTATTGCTATTTGAGAGAATGCATAAAAGGAATTTATTCTTTCTTAGAGTGTTTTTATCCATACATTACTCCTCCTTGTAATGTATAAAAGAGTAATTTTTATTAATTAAATATAGAGAAATTTAAAACGAAAAAACCCTACAATATTCAGGGTTCTCATTATGTAAAACGATAAATTACCATTATAAATTAATATACTGTATTAATGTTTTACAACACTAAAGATCTGATTAGTCTGCAAAATGCAGCTCGTTCTTTCCCCTTAATGTTCTTTATTACCTTATATCCTTGCTTAGAGCACGTACAGCTCGTGCAGTTTCACATTGTAATGCTTTTTGTGCTAAAATTTTCATATCTTCAAAACTATGAGTCTGTAAACACGCCTTTACTGGAGAAATATCGCAAGATATCATAGAAAGCTCATTAATTCCCAATCCAGTCAAAATCATTGCACCAAAAGGATCTCCAGCCATACCACCACATACACTCACCCAACACTTATGTTGTGCAGCTCCCTGAATAGTCTGATAAATCATACGCAAAACTGCTGGATCAAGGCTATCAGCTTCAGACACAAGGTACGGATTTTGCCGATCAACAGCCATTGTATACTGTGTTAGGTCATTGGTTCCAATTGAAAAAAAATCAACATGGGCGCTTAATACATCTGCCATAATGGCCGCTGCTGGAACTTCGATCATAATACCAAGTTTTAATTTTGGTGCATCAACATCGTTGCGGATTTCCTCTGCAATCTTTTTTATAGCGACAATCTCTGAAACAGACATGACCATCGGAAACACAATCCATAGATCTCCACCCTCTTTTGCCGCTCGATATAAAGCACGTAATTGAGGCACCAAAAGATCACGTCGACGTAACAAAAGCCGCGTTCCTCGAACACCTAAAAAAGGATTGTCCTCTTTAGATAAATGTAAATGCGTAACCTGTTTATCTCCACCAATATCAAGTGCACGAATAATTAATGGCTTATCTCCTACAGCTGTAATCATCGCCCGATATATATTAAATTGTAGCTCTTCATCCGGAATATATGGATTCTCTAAAAACAAAAATTCCGTGCGCATGAGTCCAACACCTTCAGCCCCTAAATCAAGCGCAACAGGAACCTGATTTGCGTAGTTGACATTAGCCATGATACGAATTCTTTGACCATCTGTCGTTTGCGCTGGTAATCTACATGCATTTATTTCACTGACACGTTTTTGCGCAACAGTATCAATATGCCTTTGAGCATCTTCAACGTCTTCAAGCGTAGGATTAAGGTAAATAAACCCGTTATCGCCATCAATAATAGCCTGAATATCAGACTGAATTGCTAAAATATCATCACCTGCAGCAACAACCATTGGAATACCAAGAGTACGCGCCAAAATAGCTGTATGAGATAATGGACCTCCCCATGCTGTTGCTAATCCTTTTACCCTTGTACAATCAAGTTGTGCTACATCAGAAGGAGAAAGGTCATTTGTAACCAGAATTACACCATGTGGAATATCATTTAAAAAGAACGATCTATAGGATGGATTGATTTCACCTAAAACACGTCGACCAACATCAACTAAATTAACAGCACGTGCTGCTAACAAAGGATTATCTACCTTAAAAAACATATCTGAAAATTGACGAACCGCTCTATCCCAAGACCAAGCGACACCATGACCTTCCGCTATAAAACGACAAGCTTGAGCTATTAAATTTTCATCTTCAAGCAAAACCATTTGCGCAGAAAAAATCGCAGCAGAATCTGCTCCCATACGCACTGTAATATCAGAAATCACAGATGCCATTTTATGTTTTGTTTTTGTAAGAGCATTTTCAAGACATGCTGCACCAGCTGCAAAATCAATTGGCTGATCTATTATGGAAATATCATTTTGCCTTAAAACAAAAATCTTACCAAATGCTAATCCTGAACTCGCTCCAACACCAGAAATGCCTTTTTGCATAGAGCGTGGATACCAACCATGAAAAGCCTTTGTTTGAGATTCCATTGCTCTCATCAGACATTTTTCACTAATACTCACTTTTTTTGCAATAGCAATGGCATCATTGAGAAGTTGTGCTCCTTCTGCAGCATCTGTAGAAAAAATCAGAACATCACCGTTTTTTGCTCCTAATTGCAATAAACCAACCAAATTTTTCATTTCAACGGTATATTGACCATGGCGAACTCTGATAGAGTTTTGAGCCTTTTTCGCAAAATCAACCCATAGAGAAGCTGGTCGTGCATGAAGACCACTTGGATAATCTAAAGTCCATTCCTGACACACCGAAAGGTCACCAATAAAAGTTTTTTCTATCTTCATCTCTTGGTCAAACAAAGTTGTAACAATTTGCTGTTTGTCCATAGTTGTTGCAAGTACTTCAAGCTGTTTTTTATCAAATAAAAGAGACGTCAATTTTTTACAAATTTCTCTATAGCGATCTGGACACGCTGCAATGGCAATAACCAAATATGCTTTCTTGCCATCCTGCCACTCAACACCAGCAGGCACCTGTATAACAGCAACAGCATCCTTGATAATTAAATCACGATTTTCAGCCATACCATGAGGAATGGCTATACCATTTCCAAGCCAAGTATTGGTTGTTTCTTCACGTGCAAGCATACTTGCCAGATAACACTTATCAACTGCACCAACCTGCACAAGCAATTCAGCAGCAGCATAAATTGCATCATTTTTATGATCAAAAGCAGCTGCAAGTTGTACAGATCTTATAGACAAGATTTCACCATCAGTAAAATCTACATTCATTGCTTCTGCTTTCTCATATCTCATCATGAATTCAAATTGCCTCACATTTGAACACCAATATCTCTGATACATTCCTTTTCAAAGCTGCATTTCCCAAAATACAAGCTATAAATACCACCACAGCTCTCTTTATATTTTACAGAATATAGCTAAGTGAGGTGCTTAAATACCTCAATATAACCGATAAAACAATTAGATATTATTATCCACCTAAGTGCTTAAAACCATCATAAACAAGTCCGCCTCTTACTCTTTTACTTTACAAAGACAAAACCCCGTTTTTTACAGCACCAATCACCTGAAAAACTATGCTTTCAAAATGCTCTTATTATCCTAAGTTGATCCTAAGTTATCCAACATAACTTTTCATTATTTTTCCTACAAGAAAGCATCCTTCCCAATCATCCGTAACTTCAGCTAATATTTTGATTGATTCCTCAAAGTTTATTTAACCTATTATCCCTCTTTATAAATTCATTACATAATTACAAATTGCTCCATGCAACTTATCATCTTTAAAATTCCGTGCTGCCCATCTTATGATATCAAACCCTCGATATATAATATTTATATATTTTAAGCCACACCTTTACTTCAATCAATATCGTAAATACACAATGCCCTCTGTCGCACATTTGCAAAGTACGACACCCTCCAAGCACCATCACCAACAACTAAAATCAAGAAAAACTCTACAAATAAGATAAATAAAGTAAAAAATGAAACGCAATTATTGCCTTAACTCTAGCTCTTATGCTTGTTTATTTTCAACAATACACAATAATAGTGAAATCAGAAAAAATATTCTTGAAGGGCGCTGATTGCACGTTGGTTATTTTTATATCTTTAAACACCGTCCTCCTTAAAAATATAATTTCACTCTCGATTTACCGAAAATTCCTTAATGCACGTCACTTTCAAAGTCGTTTTGACTACCTTTTTATGGATTTTTTATCCCTATGTCTTTTTAAATGAATAGCCCCACCTATCCACACTACCACCTAAAAACAGTATGACAACTCATCAATACCACAATGCCGATAAAAAGATCCATCTTTATCAAAATGATTACATCAATAATGCTCTCATTAAATTTCTCATAATTTTCTGAAAACAAACTGCTTCTCTTATAAGAAATTACTCGACGCTTCTTCATACATAAAAAGAAAGTCTCTCCTCACTATTATTATACAGAAACTTATCAACAAACTCTATCATAATATCAATATGTTCAGTACTAAATACTAACATAACAGCGCAGAAACTTTTTCCCTCATTGAGAAAAGCCATTTCCTCAATTCTACCTTTTTCGTATATCTTCTACATTTATTATAGTACCAACGCAAAAAGGGAAAGATAAGACTCTATCTTTCCCTTTTAATACTTATAAAACCACAACTATAATTCAATGAAATCCTGTTGATTTCTAGAGAGTGTTACAGATTACTCTGCTGCCTCCAGCATAGGAATGACTGAAACATAGGAACGATTACCCGCTTTGCGTTGAAAAGAAACCTTTCCATTTGATAATGCAAAAAGCGTATGATCTTTTCCAATACCAACATTGTTACCAGGATGCCAACGTGTACCACGCTGGCGAATAATAATATTTCCGGCAATAACGGTTTCACCACCAAATTTTTTAACGCCTAGACGTTTCGATTCTGAATCACGACCATTACGCGAGGAACCACCAGCTTTTTTATGTGCCATAGACGCTCTCCTTTAATCTTTCTTACTCTTTGATGCTACAGACGCTTTCTTCTGCGGCGCAGTCTTTTTTTCAACCGTTTTTTTAGCCGTCTTCTCAACAGAAGCAGCAGCTTTTGTTTCTTGTGGTGTAGTTTCTTCTTCTTTTATCGGTTTCGCAGCAACTTTTTTAGGTTTTGAACCACCCATTAAAATTTCTAAAACACGAAGCCTCGTAAATTCTTGACGATGGCCACGCGTGCGTTTAGAATTTTGACGACGGCGCTTCTTAAATGCGATAACCTTGCGCCCACGTGCCTGTTCTAAAATCTCAGCTGTCACCAATGCATCAGCAACGACAGGGGTACCAATAACCGCATTACCTTCTTGCCCAACCATTAATATGTCATTGAATTCAACAACATCACCCGCATTTCCACTAACTTTTTCAACTTTTACCACTTGATTAGCAACAATGCGGTATTGCTTACCACCAGTTTTAATGACTGCGAACATTTTTTATCCTTCCGTTCACTCCAGCTCTTATTTAATTTCTGCCTTGAAATAAGGGAAAATAGGCTGCTTTTTATCAGTCGTAATAGATCCCAAAGAAGGATAAAACCTTCTTCAACACAAATATGCGCAGATTTCCCCACGCTTATATTTTGTATATATGAAGGAATTTCTATTCTCTGTCAATAAAGTCCCATAAAAAAGAAAAAAAGGTTGTACCAAAAACAATTGAAGGTTATCTACCACTTATACACTCAAATAGTGCCGATTTTTGTTTCACTTTATTATGGAGAGATGGCTGAGTGGTTGAAAGCACCGCACTCGAAATGCGGCATAGGGGCAACTCTATCGGGGGTTCAAATCCCTCTCTCTCCGCCACAGTTTATAAAGCGATATTATTAAAACTGTCTTTAATCGTAGTGTAGCTTGCCAGCAGGTTTTGTATATTTTGCCACTAGGTTTTGTACCAATTTATTTTTTTCAAAGAGTTTTTAAGGGGTTCTCAAAGGGTCTTCAAAGACCTCTCAAAGGTCTTTATCGTTTTTGCGAATAAATTCTCATTTTTACAATTTTTGCACTTTTTTGATTTTCTGTTACATAAATCTAATCCAGATAATAAGAGAAGGCATAGTAAAATTAAAGAATTATCTCATATTTCTCCTCCTTCTACTTTTGCTTAGTTAGTACAAAACCTACTGTAAAATTATATTATTTTGCACGTCTTGCTTGAATATGTGCTAGCAACCCTAATGTTGAACTATCACGATTATCCGCTTTACTTTCTCCACGAAGAATTGGTAGTAACTCGTTTGCTAATTCTTTACCAAGTTCAACACCCCATTGATCAAATGAATTAATATTCATTAAAATCCCTTCAACAAAAGTGCGATGTTCATAAAGCGCAATAAGACGACCGAGTGCAAAAGGTGTTAATGAATCTTGAACCAGCGTAATGCTGGGACGGTTTCCTTTAAAACTTCTATGACGTGCTAAATGGTCTGCTTCACCCTCATCAACTCCATTTTTTATCAAGATATGCCGAGCATCTTCAAGACTACGCCCCTTCATCAAGGCTTTTGATTGTGCTAAACCGTTTGCTAGCAACATCTCATACATAGAATGTAATTTTTTCTCATGCCCTTTTATAAATAAAATAAATTCTACAGGAATAATATCTGTTCCTTGATGCAGAAGCTGAAAAAAAGCATGTTGACTATTTGTTCCTGAATCCCCCCAAACAATTGGACCACTTGAAAAACTTAATGGTTTTCCATCCAGCGAGACTTGTTTACCATTTGATTCCATATCAAGCTGTTGTAAATAAGCTGGAAAATGTATTAAACGCTGTGCATAAGGAATGATCGAACGTGATGAATAACCACAAATAACACGATGCCAGAATCCTAAAAGAGCAAAACGAATAGGAATATTTTTATGCAAAGGCATAGTTTTAAAATGTTGATCCATTTGCAAAGCACCATTGAGAAATTGGCGAAAATTTCCACCACCTATTGCAAACATAACAACAAGTCCAATGGCTGACCAAATTGAATAACGTCCTCCAACCCAATTCCAAAATTTAAAAACTCTTGTGGAATCTATGCCAAATTCTGCCACTTTATCAAGCGCACTTGAAACAGCAACAAAATGCGTACAAACGGCTTCTTCTCCTAAATGTGAACAAATCCACTGACGTGCAACTTGAGCATTGACCATTGTTTCAGCCGTTGTAAAAGTTTTAGAAGCAATGACAAACAGCGTTGTTGCTGGATTCAAAATAGAGAGAGTATCAGAAATATGGGCACTGTCAGCATTCGAAACAAAATGACACTGTGGACCATCATGATAAGGTTTTAAAGCATATGTGACCATTGCAGGACCAAGATCAGAACCACCAATACCAATATTGACAATATCACTTATTCTCTCGCCACTGCTTCCCTTATAGCTTCCATCACGCACCTTTTCAGAAAATCTTTCCATACCTTCAAGGACGTCTTGAATATCGCGAATAAGATTATGACCATCCAACATGAAAATTTCATCAGCAGGTAAACGTAATGCAATATGAAGAACTGAGCGTTTTTCAGTTGTATTAATCGCCTTACCAGAAAACATTGCATCACGCCGGCCTAACACATCTGCTGCGACCGCTAAATCATCTAGAAGTTGCAATGTTTTAAATGTCACACCACATTTTGAAAAATCGAAAAGAAGATCATCAAGTCTGAGGGAAAAATGGGAAAAACGCTGTTCATCTTCTACAAAATGCCGACGAATATCATAGACCCCATCCTTTGCGGCATGGTTTCTTAAAGCTTTTAATGTGGCTTCAAAAGCCATTTCATTTCGAATCGAAAAGCTATCTCCCATAAGCTTATCCTATACGGTTATTGATAATGAAATCTATGCCCAAACAATAACAAAGCAGAAAACACCTCCTTTATTGCTCGCTATTTTCACTGCTCACATAAAAATGAAGGAATATACAAAATAAAAGGATAAGATCCGAAAATGATATTTTTACAAGAATAAACTTTCAAATCTTTTCTATCATATACATCATTTAACTTGATTGAGTTCTTTTGTTAAACGTAAATCTTCTTCTGCTTTTGGTCTTATAAAACGCCCTAAAAAAAGATAAACAACCGGTGTGACATAAAGCGTAAAAATAGTTGCTAAACCTAAGCCACCAACGATAACCCAACCTAAGTCTATACGAGCTTCTGCGCCAGCACCTTTGGCCAAAACCAAAGGAATACCTCCTAAAATGGCACAAATCATTGTCATACAAACTGGACGAAGGCGAATGTTTGCTGCTTCTTCTACGGCTTCACGCACGCTTCTTCCCTGATCGCGTAATTGATCTGCAAATTCAACAATGAGAATACCATTTTTTGCCATAACACCAATTAACAAAATTAATCCAATTTGGCTGTAAATATTAAGACTTACACCACTTAATAGCATAGCAATTACAGCACAACCAATCCCTAATGGGACAGTGGCCATAATAATGAATCCTGAAATAAAGCTTTCAAACTGAGCAGCCAAAATCAATAAAATAATCAAAAAGGCAATGCCAAAAACAATCATAAAATTGGAAGATGTTTCATTAAGCGTTTCGGCTTCCCCTAAGGGAACCAAATAGGTTCCTTTTGATAACAAAGGAGAAGCAATTTTCTGTACAGTTTGGTAAGCTTCCCCTAAAGCGATATCTGGAGCAAGATTTGCGCTTAAAATAACAGCACTCATGCGTTTTTCCCGTTTTAATTGAGGAGCAATAGCTTTTTCATGTAAACGCGCAATAACCGATAAAGGAACATATCGATTGTCTTTGGTTTTTAAAAAAATATTTTCTAAATCGCTAGGACTCTTCATAGAATTTGTACGCGATATCAATTTAACATCGTAAGAATGATCATCCACGTTAATGGAACCAATCTTTTTACCATCCAACATTGTTTGTAATGTATCGCCCAAATTGGTGATATCAATCCCTAAATCGGAGGCTTTTTTTCGATTGATTTCAATAAAAAATTGCGGTTGTGTTGCATCAACAGTAAGGCGTGGGCGAATAAAACGCGGATCATCTTGTAAAGCACTTACCAGCTTATCAGCAATGGGTTGTAATATTGCATAATCATTGCCAAGAATTGCAAATTGCAACCCTTGCCCAGTTCCGCTCACACCTAGAGAATTTCCCTGCGCAGCAAACACAAAAACTGCGGGAAACTGTTTAACCTTTGCATTAATATCTTTCACGATTTCTTGCTGACTCCGTAAACGTTTATCCCAAGATGAAAGCAATAAAATCAAAAAAGCAGTATTGGGTGAACCGCCAGCACCCGCAATAGAGTAACTGTTAGCAATCTCCCCTGCATCACGTAATGGCTGTAGACTTGCTTCAATTTGCTCTATTTGCTCGTTCAAATATTGTGTTGAAATACCTTGTGGTCCATTAATAACCAAAAAGATCACAGCTCTGTCTTCTGCTGGCGTTAATTCCTGTTGTAGCTTCGTATAGCCTCCAACACAAAGACCCGCAAAAATAAGTGAAGCAAAAACAACAGCCCAAGGTTTTTCTAAACACTTATGCAAACTGTAAGTATATGCCTTATGAAAAAAAGTACCTAATTTATATAAAAAAGCAAAATGATGGGACTTTTCCTCTTTTTCCTCAATATGTTCTTTGAGAAAACGCGAAGCCAACATTGGACAAAGCGTTAAGGCAACAACTGAAGAAAGCAAAATAGAAATTGCCAAAACAAAACCAAATTCTCTAAAAAGACCTCCAACTTGCCCAGGAAGAAAGGAAATAGGAACAAACACAGCCACTAATGTCAATGTTGTTGCTAAAACAGCAAAAAACACTTCACGTGTTCCTATCACCGCTGCTGCTCTGGAACCTAATCCCATATTGCGCCACCGAACAATATTCTCAAGAACAACAATGGCATCATCCACAACAAGCCCTGTTGCTAAAACAAGTCCTAAAAATGTGAGAATATTCAATGAAAACCCTACAAGATAAATAGCCGCAATGGTACCAATCAAAGCGACAGGAAGAGATAAAGCAGGTATCAGCGTTACACGAATGTCTCTGAGAAAAAGAAAAATGACCAAGATAACGCTCAAAATAGCAATGACCAACGCAACTTCAACCTCATGAAGAGCGCTTTTAATAAAAATTGCATCGTCATTAATAACGTCTATATTTACAGAAGAAGGAACAATACTTTTGAGATTATCAACAACGGCTCTCACACCTTCAGAAATATTAAGAGTGTTGGATTGTGCTTTACGCACGATACCTAATCCAATACCTGTCTTTCCATTGATACGAAGAATAACTGTTTCTATATCCGGCGATAAAGTAACATGCGCAACATCACCAAGATGCACATGAGGCTTTAAAACAACTTGTTCAAAAGATTCTGGTGTTGTTAAACGTGCAGTAGCACGTACAACTAAAGTTTGCTTAGAATTGCGTAATGACCCTACTGGCACATCTGTTGTCATATCAGCAAGAACACGTGAAATATCTGCTACAGTTAATCCATAACTTGCAAGTTTTGCTTGATCTATATCAATCTGAAAAATCTTTGTGCGAGCACTATCGACCTGTACATCACCAACACCATCAACAGCAGAAATAGCATCAACAATCTGATCGTTTACAATCGTGGTTAAATCATCAACACTCATTGTTGGTGACGTCACAACCAAATACATCATGGCAGCAGCATTCGAATCTGCTTTAATAATCAAAGGCGAATCCGCATCTTTCGGTAAAGAATAGGTAACACGAGAGAGAGCATCACGAATATCAGATGCTGCAACATTCAAATCAACACCGACATTAAAGTTAATCTTCACACGGGAGCGTCCAAAAGAAGACGTTGAAGAAATCGTCTTAACACCTGAAACACGAGAAACAGCATCTTCTATAACTTTTGTAACTTCACGATCAATTGTTTCTGCCGATGCACCAGAAAACATCGTCACAATCGTTGTTACAGGAGTATCAACATCGGGTAATTCTCTTACATCAACATTTAACCATGCTGCAAATCCTGCAATGATGATCATAGCATTTAAAACAAAAGTAAAAACCGGTCTGCGAATAAATAAGGTAATGAGACCACCTTGCTCCACCTTTGACGTAGGCTGTTTTGTGCTCAATTCTTGGCTCATTGTATATCCGTTCCATAACCTACTGATAATTGCTGTTGATGAGACTTTGGATCATCAATAGTTACTTTACTTCCTGGATAAAGCATTTGCACCCCTTGAATGACAACTTGATCACCATTTTCTAGGGGAGCTTTCACGAAAACATGATCGGCTTTATGCTGAATAATTGTTACGGGAATAGACTCTACTTTTCCTTCTCTCACACGCCAAACGAATGACCCTTTACTATTCCATTGAACTGCAAGAGGATTAACGACAGGAAAAGAACCACCATGAAACTGCAAGGAAACAGAAAAGGACATACCAGACATGAGCGTATCTTTTTCATTATTGATTTCAACCTGAACATGAAGTGTGCGACTTTCTGGATCAACGATATTATCAATCGCATAAATATGACCAACAAAAGATCTATCTGGCTGCGCGATTAACGTTGCCGTTACCTCATCTCCTTTATGGATGCGCGACACATATCGTTCAGGGGCCCATATATCGACCAAAATACGTTCTCTATTCTCAATACGGCCTATTACAGTATTAAGGGTCACGTTATTCCCCGCATCAACGGGCAAAATACCAACAACTCCAGGAATCGGTGCTCGAATTGTTCGCCGATCGAGATCTAATTCAGCATTACGCAAAACTAAATTTGCGTTATCCAACTCTAAGCGTGCTGTAATTTCTTGAACTTCCGTTGCTGTATTGCTGGCACGTAACTTAAGAATACGCGAAAGCGTTAACGCATTATTATCACGTTGTACTTTTGCTTTTGCAGCCGCTATTTCCTCTTTTTTAGAATCAAGCTTTGCAATCACATCATCAGCTTGTACTTTTGTACCCGCTGATACAAAAAGCTTATCAATAACACCTGAGGATAAAGGGGTAAGCTCGACTTCTGCAAGAGCTTTTCCACTCCCAAGAACGTTAAGTTGTTCATAAAGATCTTGAACTTTTACAAGATCAACGACAACATTTACCGGTGGCCTTCCCATTTTTTCATTTGAAGCTTTATCCGATACTCTTGTTTTATCCACCATAGAAATGGGTTGGTCTGCACTCTTTTTTCCAGCCCAATAAGTAACCGTTAAAACAACGATTAAAAACACTAATGGAAAGCTCTTTTTTAATAACGCCATACATCCGCCCTTGCTGTGTCATGTTCATCTGAAATAGTTTTCAACAGTAATATCGGCGTTTTACACAAAAACCCAACAGCGGGTGTATATATCTTACCCCCACCGCAAAAAACACATCTCATCTCTGCTTGACTATCTTTCATAGATTAAAACGTCAAGTTAACTATCGTTCATATTGCTTTGTATAGTCATGACAAAAAAATGTTCATATTAAAACCAACTGAAGCAATAATATATTATATCCTTTTTTAAAATATATCATAAAAAAGAGAGATTTTTTTTATGACGACTCAAGTTTCACTTGCATTTCTTTAATGAAACGATTAGGAACCCTTTGTCTTAGACAATGTAAAAAATTGAAATGTATGCACCCGTAGCTCAGCTGGATAGAGCACCAGACTACGAATCTGGGGGTCAGGAGTTCGAATCTCTTCGGGTGCGCCATCTATCAATATCTTACTTATAAAGTCAGACTTTTTAAATTCTTTATTTTGTGATTTATTTTTACCTATCTTTGTATTTTGTTATTTCATTCTGTTGTGAGTCGTTTCTTTAGCCATTTTGCTAGAATAAGATGTTACGAGTCCTTCAATTCAGCTCTAAGTTGCTTTTATTAGCTTATAATCGTAGCGATTGCATGAGTAGCGTATGTTGTTGTTTTCTTTTTTCAATCTATGCGCTTGTTTTTGGTCTCTTCCGGATTATACTCTCTACTCAGTTAGGTAATTTTTTACGTGCTTATTTCTAATTGTTCCATAACTGGATGTTTCTGGATATTTTATTCCTAGCAGTCCCATCTTAAGAGGGACTTCAGATGTGTCGCCATAAATTCCGGTTTACCACCATGTGAAACTTTTTCAGTGTGTTGTTAGAAAGAATAAATAAACTACTTCTCAAACGTACTACTATGAAACACTTATGGTATCCATTAATGTCATCAGCATTTGTTGCAAACCAAAGCTTCTTTTCGCAATATTTTTAATTGAATTAAACGTATTTTTACTGCTTAAAAGCAAAAAGATTCTTTTTCCTAAAAAACAATAAAACTCTTCTTGTGCTTCTTTAGCATTATCTCTTGCATGGCATATCATCGATTTCTATGATATCTTAATATTTTTCTGTTCTCTATGAATTTTAATCCATGGGTACAGATTTCAAACATTAATAAAAGCTGAATTTAAAGAATTTTTCCATGCCTAAAACTGATATTGAAATTGCTCGCACTGCTAAAAAGCAACATATTATTGAAATTGCACAAAAAATTGGTATCTCACATGAAAATCTCATTCCCTATGGCCATGATAAAGCTAAAATTTCTTCTGAATACATAAAATCGCTTAATAAAAATCCAGATGGTAAACTTATCCTTGTCACAGCTATCAATCCCACACCTGCCGGAGAAGGCAAAACAACAACAACAGTTGGACTAAGTGATGCTCTTAATCTTATTGGTAAAAAAACAATAGCTACCTTGAGAGAACCATCTTTAGGTCCCTGTTTTGGTGTAAAAGGCGGTGCTGCTGGTGGTGGTTATGCGCAAGTCATTCCAATGGATGACCTTAATTTACATTTTACCGGTGATTTTCATGCTATTACAGCTGCTCATAATCTTCTTGCCGCAATGATAGATAATCATCTTTATTGGGGAAATACTCTAAACATTGATCCACGTCGCATTGTTTGGAAACGCGTTCTTGATATGAATGATCGTGCATTGCGCGATATTGTCATTTCATTGGGGGGCATAACAAATGGTTTTCCACGCCAAACAGGTTTTGATATTACTGTTGCATCAGAAATTATGGCGCTTCTTTGTCTCTCTGAAAATTTAGAAAACCTTACACAAAGACTCAAGAAAATTATTGTTGCTTATCGTTATGATAAAACGCCCATCACCGTTGCTGATCTTAATGCAGAAGGTGCAATGGCAGTTCTTCTAAAAGATGCTATACAACCCAATCTCGTACAGACAATTGAAAATAACCCTGTTCTCGTTCATGGAGGACCTTTTGCTAATATTGCTCATGGTTGCAATTCGGTTATAGCAACAAAAACTGCTTTAAAACTTGCTGATTATGTTGTCACAGAAGCAGGGTTTGGAGCAGATCTTGGAGCAGAAAAGTTCTTCAATATCAAATGTAGGCAAGCAGGTATTGTACCAAATGCTACAGTGATCGTCGCAACTATTCGTGCATTAAAAATGAATGGTGGTCTGGATAAAAATAACCTGACAGAAGAAAATATCACCGCTTTAGAAAAAGGAGCAGCCAATCTTTTACGACACATAAAAAATATGAAGCACTACGGTATTCCTTGTGTTGTGGCTATCAATCATTTTGACAGCGATAGCGATGCTGAAATAAAAACATTACAAAAAATAGTTGCAACAACTGGACACAAAGCTATTATCTGTAAGCATTGGGAACAAGGTGGAAAAGGCGCTATAGAACTTGCACAAGAACTCGTTACCTTGATTGAAAAGCACGATTCTGATTTTAAAGTTCTCTATCAAGATGATATTCCCCTCGTTCAAAAAATTAATTGTATTATAACAAAGCTATACGGTGGACGTGGTGCCATTATCTCAGCCCCTATTCTCAAACAACTTGAAACTTGGGAAAAAGAAGGTTTTGGCGTCTACCCTATTTGTATGGCAAAAACACCTTATTCTTTTTCTTCTGATCCCAAGCAATACGGTGCTCCTGTTGATTTTGAAATTCCCATACGAGAAGTTCGTCTCTGTGCGGGAGCCGGTTTTATTGTTGTCATTTGTGGAGATGTTATGACCATGCCGGGACTACCCCATTATCCCACGGCTGAAAAAATTCATCTTGACGAAAATGATCAAATACAAGGACTTTCATAAGTTTATAATCATGAAATCTATCATTCATTATAAAAAGCATTTTATTACAAAAAAAATAGAATTTTTAAAAGCGATATAGACAAATGTCTTATTTATATGGTATAAGTTTCTGTCCTTTTGGATATGCCTTTAAAAGGACGTAGGTTTTCCTATTATTTGTGACACTGAAAAAAGCAGGATAAATAGTGCAAGTACTCGTTCGTGATAATAATGTTGATCAAGCGCTCCGCGCGTTGAAAAAAAAGATGCAGCGTGAAGGTATCTTCCGTGAAATGAAAATGCGTAGTTATTATGAGAAGCCATCTGAGAAGCGTGCTCGTGAAAAAGCTGAAGCTATTCGTCGTACACGCAAGCTTGCTCGTAAGCGTGCACAAAGAGAAGGTTTTGTTAGTAACGGACGAACTGTTGCGGTAAAGTAATATACTTTATGATATTATATAATTGCATAAGCAATAGATAGTAAGCTACTAGAAAATTTTATCTTCATAGGCAATTGCGATGAATTGCTTGGGTAGGTTTTTATGTACAATGTTATCTAATATGTTAGTTATTTGAAAATAATAAGGTTTCTATCATAGAGGTGGTTTTTATTTCACTCTTATATTTTAAAAATAGATAACAAACTACACTTGAGATATTTAAGCGACTTTTTCCTATGTAAATTGAGTGCGGGGTGTTTTATTATCACTTTTCGCTATAATTTTCTCCTTCTGGATATCTCTTACATCACTGCTTCTTATGTACAAATTTCATGATGAACTTCTTTTTTGTCATTAAATATTCTACATCTTTCGATCATCCTAGGTCTGATTACAAAACAAAAATAACTATCGCAATATGCGATTGTGTGTAAAATATAATATCAAATTCATAATCCTCTTTCCCTTCAGTTATGTAACGAAACGATATAATTCCATAACTTTTTATATCTCTCTAAAGGATGACGAATTTCAACCACTGCACTATAGATTCTTTTTTCTTGATAAATTTCTTCTATTCATCACTTATGTAATTACCCTCATCAGTGTATCGAATAAGCCTTTCTATTTCATTCAACTTTCTTCTATACTGAGTTAGAGAAAAAGAAAATTGACAATAAACAGAGAAAACACTGTATTTTAATATGGATGAATGTGCCTTTTATTACCATTTTTGATGGAAATGTTTTTAAAATTTAAATAACGAGTTAAAGTTTTTAACGCGGAGATTTATTATTATAAGTAATCGTTTTTCATATTAAGTAATAATTCTGAATAACGTAAAGTTTCTCAACACTTTCTCATATTGAATCAATCAAGATTATTTTCTTGTACATCATAAGCGGGATTCGTATGCAAATAGAATAAAAGCTATTTAAGAAAAAACAAAAATGCTTCTTATAAACACTATAAATAATAGGAACTGCATAACATTGAAAGCTGGTAAATAGAACGATGGAGCCAGCTTATCTACCATACGGATAAGCATTATCATGGCATAAGATTAGAGTGTAGAAAATTTTATAAATGAATTATCACGAAAAAGTGTCCTGTTAAAATTAGCCCTTCATATATCAATCTACTCTATAATGTTGCTCATATTTTTACGCTTAAATGTTTTATTTATCGTATTATTTTGTTCATTCAAAACTTCTTTTCAAGCCACACAATAATCCCTTTCTGAACAGCTCTTTGTTCATAGTATGCATACATGCACTTTTACTTTGAGAAACAAACTCAAAAAAGAGATGCAATACTTTAGCCCTAATTTCCTGTACAAAAACTGCCTATGGCTCCAATATACTTTACTGTTTTATCACGCTTACAGCTACATAAAAATCTAATGTTTATTTATATCTACCCCCTCATAAACAAGATAAGCACTAAGAAATACAAACCTTTTGTTTTCCTTATTTTGATATTTTTGTAGCAATTTTTTCATCGTTTAGATCTCTTTAACGAGCAATGTGTCATACTTTTTATCAGTTTCCAGTCTTATCTTTCAGATTTTAAATTTCCAATATATGACGAAATAAAGGAGTTCGGTGTGCAAAATTCTCGTTGGTTTCGCGTTTCAATACTCATATCATGTATCTTAATAGCAATAGTCATTGTATTGGGTTCATCTCATTTGTTGCATGCACAAACATTTAATCAAAATTTAGGGCCCAGTGGTTTACCACTTCCGCGATTTGCTTCGATTAAACCCACCAGCGTTAATGTACGCGTCGGACCAGGAAGCAACTATTCAATCATTTTCACCTACAAAAAGAAGGGCTTACCTATTGAAATCATTCAAGAATATGATCAATGGCGCAAAATTCGTGATGCAGAAGGCGATGAGGGATGGGTGTATCAATCGCTTTTATCGGGAAAGCGAACTGCTATAACTATTCCATGGCAAAAAGATAAAACAAAAAGGCTGATGCTACGAAAAAACCCCACCGACAACGCAGAACTTGTGGCGGAAGTAGAACCTAACGTCATTGGTAACATCCGCCAATGTGATGGACAATGGTGCGAACTAAACATTAATAATACGCGCGGATGGCTTCAGCAACCCCAGTTATGGGGAATCTATCCTGATGAAAAAGTAAAAGGTTGGTGAATACTCAAACTCAACAAGTTTAATTTTTATTCCTCATTGAATATCCTCACTGCCTATCACAAGATTGATTTTTTGGTTTCAATCGCACGATTAAATCAACATGTGAAATTTCCATACCTTCTGGTGGCTTAGGCAAATTTCTAATAATGGGAGCTTCTTCCAAATTATAAGGAATATCAAGAATACGATTTTCGCCTTCTATATAAAAATGGTAGTGATCAGAGGTATTGGTATCAAACCAAGTTTTTGAGCCTTCTACGGCAATAATCCGTAATAATCCCGCTTCCGTAAATTGATGAAGCGTATTATAAACCGTTGCTAAAGATACAGGTACACCTGCCCTCACCGCTTCCTCATAGAGCTCTTCAGCAGTAATATGACGATTTCCTTGAGAAAAAATCATATGTGCAAGTTCCAACCGCTGACGTGTTGGACGCAGACCATTTTGACGCAAATGTTTTTCTAACATAGAAATGGAATAATATTGCACAATTTTTCCACACTCTTTTGTGAACTGCTGCTCTTCATTCATATCTAAATTGTCTGCACTCACTGACATAATTACAAACCCAAATATATTCCTGCTAAATAAGATCAAAATACAAAAAAATGGGAATAGTATGGTGTAATCTTGTATTCCATTTTTAAATAATTACCTATGTAGAATACATAAAAAAAGGCTTTTGTCATTAAAAATGATATAAAATCATTTCCCTCTCTTTAAAATTTGCTCTAAAAGTAGGTTGGGAAAAGCGCAGAAATAAAGATATATGCAAATAAATGGAGTAACAATGGCTGAACAAAAGTCTCGCTACACATATGAAGAGCTTCTAAGCTGCGCTCGCGGCGAAATGTTTGGTAGAGGTAATGCGCAATTGCCAGCACCGCCAATGTTAATGATTCATCGAATCACTCAAATTAGTGAAACTGATGGTAAATACGATAAAGGAATGGTTCGCGCCGAATTTGACATTACACCAGACATGTGGTTCTTTAATTGTCACTTTATAGGCGATCCCGTCATGCCAGGATGTCTCGGACTGGATGGTATGTGGCAATTAACAGGTTTTTTTCTTGGTTGGCTAGGCGAACCAGGCAAAGGAAGAGCAATATCAACAGGTGAAGTAAAGTTATCAGGGATGGTAACTCCACAAACCAAAATTCTTGAATATGAAATAGATTTTAAGCGTATTCGACGTGGAAATTTAGTCTTAGGAATAGCTGATGGGTGGCTAAAAGCAGATGGAGAGACTATTTATAAGGCGAACGATTTACGCGTTGCTTTATTCAAAGAAGATTGAACGTTATTTCCGTCAGAAAGAACTTTTCACTATTCTGTATGGAACGAGGAGGTATGAATGCGTCGAGTTGTTGTAACCGGAATGGGAATTGTCTCCGCAATTGGAAATAATCCTAGAGCTGTTTTAACCAGTTTACGTGAAGCAAAATCCGGAATTTCTTACGCACCTCAATATGCTGAATTAGGCTTTCGTAGCAGAGTTTATGGCAAGCCCGATATTAATATAGAAGAACTCGTAGATCGACGTGCTCTACGTTTTCATGGGCGTGGAACAGCATGGAATCACATCGCCATGGATCAAGCAATTGCTGATGCGGGTCTAGAACCGCATGAAGTATCGAACGAACACACGGGTATTATTATGGGTTCTGGAGGTGCTTCAACACATTCAATCGTAGAAGCTGCTGACATTACACGCCAAAAAGGTCCAAAACGTGTTGGACCTTTTGTTGTCCCTAAAGCGATGAGTTCCACAGCATCTGCAACATTAGCAACTTTCTTTAAAATAAAGGGGATCAATTATTCAATCTCTTCAGCTTGTGCTACCTCCAATCATTGTATTGGTAATGCTTACGAAATGATACAATATGGTAAACAGAAGCGCATCTTTGCCGGTGGCTGCGAAGATTTGGATTGGACACTATCTGTTTTATTCGATGCCATGGGCGCTATGTCCAGCAGATATAATGACATTCCTCACAAAGCTTCACGTGCTTATGATGTTAATCGTGATGGTTTTGTCATTGCTGGAGGTGCTGGCGTTTTAGTCCTTGAAGATTTAGAACTTGCTAAAGCACGTGGTGCAAAAATCTACGGAGAAATCGTTGGATACGGTGCGACATCCGATGGACATGATATGGTTGCCCCATCAGGAGAGGGAGCAGAACGATGCATGCGCATGGCCCTTGCAACAGTCGATAATAAAATTGATTATATCAATCCCCATGCGACAGCAACTCCTGTTGGTGATCCTCCTGAGATAGAAGCTATCCGTCGTGTCTTTGGAGCAGGTGATCAATGCCCCCCCATTTCCGCTACCAAGTCTCTAACAGGACATTCCTTGGGAGCAGCAGGTGTTCACGAAGCAATCTATACATTGTTAATGATGAATCATAATTTTATTTGTGAAAGTGCCCATATTGAAGAACTTGATCCAGCTTTTGCTGATATGCCAATCGTTCGTGAACGACGTGATCATCAACAACTGAATACCGTATTGTCGAATACTTTTGGCTTTGGCGGTACCAATGCAACGCTTGTTTTCCAACGTTATGTATAAACAAAAGCTCTTAGTAATTGAAAAAAGTACGGTCTTACGGAGAATAATATGAAAGGTTTGATGGAGGGCAAACGCGGCCTTATTATGGGAATTGCGAATGACCATTCAATTGCTTGGGGCATTGCCTGTCAGCTCGCACAAGCAGGAGCGGAATTAGCGTTGACTTATCAAGGAAATGCTTTTGGAAAACGTGTTCATCCCCTAGCAGATAAACTTGGCTGCAAATTAGTGCTAGAGTGTGACGTTGAAAAAAGTGAAAATATTGATTACGTCTTTGAGCAACTTGAAAAAGAATGGAAAACAATTGATTTTATTGTCCATGCCATTGGTTTTTCAGATAAAACTCAGCTAAAAGGGCGTTACGTTGATGTTACAACACGTGAAAACTTTCAACGCACGATGGTTATTTCAGCTTATTCCTTTACTGAAATTGCCCAGCGCGCGGGTAAGCTTATGCCCAATGGAGGAACACTTTTAACTCTTACCTATGGTGCTTCACAGCAAGTTGTGCCTAATTATAACATCATGGGTGTTGCTAAAGCAGCTTTAGAAGCTATGGTACGTTATTTAGCAGCGGACTTTGGTCCTCAAAATATTCGTGTCAATGCGATTTCCGCTGGTCCTGTTAGAACTTTAGCAGGTAATGGTATTGCAGCTGCACGGGCAATATTTTCACATCAACGCCGTAATGCCCCATTACGGCGTACCGTAGATATTCATGAAATTGGAAAATCTGCTCTTTATCTACTCTCTGACTTATCATCAGGTGTTACAGGTGAAATCCATTATGTTGATTCAGGCTATAACATCATGTCTATGCCAATACTTGAAGAACTGAAAAAAAGTGACGATTCCCAAGAAGAATAAAATTTATTTCATTGCACTAAAAAAGAAAATCAATCATGTACATAGTGCTTTAATCGGGTATTGAGTACTTTCTCAGCTATATAATAGTGTATTGACTTATAATAATATGACGTAAGGAATATGTGCAAATGTTTGTAAGAATAAGTCAATACAAAACCAGATGTACGATGCCTTGTTTCGCAAAATATTTTATAAAAGCCGGAATATTTCTTCAATCCATGGTTGATAAAGTGTGTATTTTATGACGTTATTTACCTTACTAAAGCATACGCTTTTGCCATTGCTTATAAATCAATATCCAACCCTCATGCCACCGCAGTTTGAAACAGAGATTAGAGAATTATTAAAACCCTTAGTTTCAGCTTTTGTGTAGCAAATTGAAAAAAATATTCCTACCGTTTGATTTATTCTTGAAACGCAAATACAATCTAATTTAGGATGAATATGAAGGCGTAAAGAAATCAATCATTAATCTTACTATTGTTCTTTAATGAAAGCATTGCTCTGATGTGTCAGGTAAAATAGAACACCCAAAAACACTATAGCTGTTTCTCCTTCATGCATTTTTTAAAGATATCTCTCAATGCACGCCATTCCATTTCACAATGGTACCTGTAGAACATATAAAAAATCCTTGTGAAGTACATAAAATCCTTTTTTTACCACCATTTTAATGTTTATACAGATGACAAACCGACACCGTCATTTTACTTGCCATGTTCTAATATTGAAACAACCCTTGACACTTGAGATGATTCATTAGAAGTATCTTTAATAATTTTTATCCACATACTAACCCGCTTGTGACAAGCAAACATATATTTTTAATTAACTCAATACAAAAATAAAATGAATTATTTATATAAATCAATTTTTTATCTTTATAATCACATTATTTTTCAGTTTAAATGACAGCCACAAACAAGTACAATAACATTTTTTCAATCTTAGACTTTCAAAGTTATAATTCCAAAAATCATTTCTTGCATATAAAAAACAGAATTGACATGTGAGAAAATAAAAGGCTTAAATATCTCTACTGAATAGCTTCAAGTGCCAAGAGCTGTCTCACAACATTTGGGGGTGTAATGATGCTCGTCTTCCTCCTTCATAAACATAAAGATGGGGATGTGCACAATAGCTTTATCGGTTACACTATTCACGGTCACCGTCGCAAATTGGACTTAGGATTTTTAAGAGAGGTCTCTTTAAAACAAGCACGTGAATATATAACAGCAATCGTGTTTTTTTGGACGTTTTATTTTACCTGACACATCAGAGAAATGCTTTCATTAGAAAATGAGAAAAATAAAGGTGTGAGATAATCTCCATTATTTAAAAGATATTGCTTTAGATAGCGTAAAACTGAATTTAAAAATGATTGTAGAAATGGGAACCGATTTTCAGCTTTAAAATTTCATCTTCTTCCCAAATTAGATTGTCTTCTTGTTTTAAAGAATTACAAAAACAGAGATTCACAATATCCCTGCCCCGATATTCTTAGCTTATACGTTACATAAATAAGATGCTTCTACCTAATGAGTCTTGTACTATTCTGTTTGCAAATATCATTGTGAGATGAATTTAAGAGACAATAAAAATATCTTGTTCATTACATTACATAAACATGTGTAAGTGGAAACGATAATTTATCTTAAAAGAGATAGCTCTTAGACAAAAGCCAAAACTTTTATATTTCAGCCATGTTTCATAAAGAATCGAATGATATGAATCTATAATTTTCTGGAATATGACTGCCTTATACAACCATCAATAAAATCTATTTTATATGTCTATCATAGCATGTTTCTATTTTTTACGATTGGAATTATTAAAAAACAGGATATTATTGAATTTCGTCCTTGAGGGCGCGGCTTAGTAATGTGTTTGCCGCTTCAGTTATATTTTTACCACAATAGAGAATTTGATAAATTTGTTCTACAATGGGCATTTCTACCCCAATACGCTGCGCCAACGTATATACTTCCTTGGTATTTAAGTATCCTTCCACAACCTGACCAATTTGTTTTTCTGCTTCTTTTATATCTATTCCTTTACCAAGAAGTATTCCAAAACGGCGATTACGCGACTGATTATCAGTACATGTCAAAACCAGATCACCTAAGCCTGTCATTCCCATAAATGTGGAAAGCTCAGCACCCATAGCCCCCCCTAAACGACTGATTTCAGCTAGTCCTCGTGTGATAAGAGCTATTCGTGCATTTGCCCCAAAACCTATGCCATCTGATATTCCTGCACCAATAGCAATAACATTTTTGACGGCCCCCCCTAATTGAACACCAATCATATCTGAACTTTTATAAACTCTAAAAGTTTTGTCACAATGAAAAAGTTGCTGCAATTCTTTACCAAACTCAACATCAGAAGCTGCTATCGTCATTGCAGTAGGCCAACCAATAGCTAGTTCTTGCGCAAAAGTTGGTCCAGAAAAAACAGCTAAAGGAATTTTTTCACCTAAAATCTCACGAGCAACCTCTTGTAAGAAACGTCCAGTACCATGTTCTAAACCTTTTGTAGCCCAAATAACGCGTGAATGCTGATCTAAATAAGGCTGAATATTATACAAAACTTGATGAAATACATGGCTTGGAACAGCGATTAATATATTGTGACTTGCCGTTATTGCAGTTTCAAGGGAAGCTTCAAGTAATAAATTTTCAGGAAATCGAACATCGGGTAAATATACTTGATTACAACGTTGTTCCTGTAATTCTTTGATATGTTGAGGACTATATCCCCAAAGTAAAACATTATGACCATTACGGGCAAGAGCTATCGCTAATGCAGTACCAAAAGAACCAGCACCTATAACTGTCATTGCAACGGTTTTCATTAAATTTTCTGATTATTCTCTAAATTTTTGATTTCAATTGCATATTATTATTACAAATAATTTTAATGCTATCTTTAATATAAATTCTTTAAATCTAAAAATATTACTGCTTCGTAGCTTTTTTATCTCACACAACATAAAAACTTGTTTCGCACATTCTCTTTCTTTGTAGTAAATTTTACAAATATCACTTTTTGTATATTCTACAAATAGCTATTTGTCTCAAAAATTAAAGCTTGACTAAATACCCCACGGACTTTCTTTTTTAAATTAAAAGTATATTCAAAATAATGATACTCATTCCACTGATATCTTGTACTTATCTCCTGCTTTATATCCTACAAATTTCTTCTACGAAGCTGATACATGCCGCATCAGCTCCGTAGATATTTCTAACAACTACTCCACAGGAAACTGCGTATTTGGATCTTGATCCATGGGCATTTCTGAACCAGGTGCTTGATCTACAGGAGTTTGCGTACTTAGACCCTGCCCCATGGGCATTTCTGAACGAGGTGCTTGATCTACTGGAGTTTGCGTACTTACACCCTGCCCCATAGGCGTTTCTGAACCAGGTGCTTGAACTACAGGAGTTTGCGTATTTAGACCCTGCCCCATCGGCATTTCTGAACCACGTGCTTGATCTACAGGAATTTGCGTACTTAGACCCTACCCCATAGGCATTTCTGATCCAGGTGCTTGATCTCCAGGAGTTTGCGTACTAAGACCCTGCCCCATGGGCATTTCTGAACCAGGTGCTTGATCTACAGGAGTTTGCGTACTTAGACCCTGCCCCATAGGCATTTCTGAACCAAGTGCTTGATCTACAGGAGTTTGCGTACTTGCACCTTGCTCCATCGAAACCTCTGAGCCCTGTATCTTTTCTGGCTGTTTTCTTACGGATATATCTTTGTTTGATAACTGCTCAGACACTGAAGAATCATCTCTACTTGATATTTCCGGTTCAATAACACGTCCTGAACCACCCATCATATTATAATTCAAATGAGAAATAGCCCACCAAGTTCCCCCAATAATAACAAAAACGCAAATAGCAGCAAACCACAACGCGCTTAAATTCCACTTGGCGTCTGGACCAGAATTCAAGTGCAAAAAGAAAACAATTTGTACTATAATCTGAATAATCGCCATCCCAATAAGATACGCAACCTTTGTACTAACTGCCCAACTTTCCATCATTCCATACATCACAGGAATAAAAGAACCCAAAGTGAAAAATACAGCCAGAATAAAACCAACCAAATAGGAACCAGTACTGGGACCATGTGTTTCATTTTGCACGCTCATCACAACGCTCCTAATAGATAAACCATGGTGAAAACACCAATCCATACAATATCAAGTAAATGCCAAAAAATGGAAAGACATGCTAAACGTGTTTTATTGTTCTGATCCAAGCCATTACGACGAAGATGAAAAAACATCACAACCATCCAAAGAAGGCCAACACTTACGTGAAGTCCATGGGTGCCAACCAAAGCAAAAAATGCTGACCAATAAGCAGAGAGAATTTCCCGTCCAAAAAGCTGTAAACCTGTTGCAGGATCAATACCCGCATAAGCATTTGGATCAAAATAAAAAACCTCACTCAAAAGTTCATGAAATTCGTAAAGTTCCATACCAATGAAGCAACACCCCAATCCAAAGGTAATAGCCATCCATAAACGCACACCACTGATGTTATTTTTATGTGCTTGTACCATTGCAAAGCCATAAGTGACGGACGAAAACAACAAGAAAGCAGTCTCAACCAAAACAAACTTTAAATCTATAAACTCACTGCCCGCTTTACCACCACCATAAGAAGCAGAAAATACAGCAAAACTTGAAAACAGTGTCGAAAACAGGATTAAGTCTGAAAGAATATAGACCCAAAAACCAAACGTCATTACCGAGCTACTATCGTGGTGAAGTTCATCTATAGTACTCGCGTTATTCATTGTTACAGCACTCATACTGTCACTCCTTGTTCTTTAAGAACAGCCGTAAAGGCATCTTCAGTTTTTTGCACTTCTTCAGCTGGAATATAGTAACCATGATGATCACCTGTTAATGAATGACACACAAGCGTTGCAATAAAACCAACCAGTCCAACCGCAACAAGCCACCAAATATGCCAAACAAGCGCAAAACCAACAACTAATGAGAAGAAGCCAGCAATAATTCCAGCCGATGTATTCGATGGCATATGAATTTTTGTAAATCCACTTGTCGGCCGTTGATAACCACTTTTCTTCATATTCCAATAAGCATCATCAGACTGTATCTTTGGAAGGAGGGCAAAATTATAAGAAGGAGGCGGTGAAGAGGTAAACCATTCAAGTGTACGTGCATCACCCCAAGAATCATTTAATGTTACCGGTAAGTGCCCTTTATGCTTAATACCGTACCAAATCGCCAAAACAACCTGTAGCACAAAACAAAGGATACCAAGTAAGATAATACAAGCACCCAATGCAGCAATAATAAACATCGGCTGCCAACTAGGTTCCATGTAATGCTGAAGACGACGCGTCGCCCCCATTAAACCAAGCGCATAAACGGGGAAAAAGGCAAGGTAAAAACCAATAAACCAACACCAAAAAGATGTAATACCTAGTATGCGATTTGGTTTATAACCAAAAACTTTTGGAAACCAAAATGCAATCCCCGCTAAGTACGCAAAAACCACACCTCCAATAATTGTATGATGGAAATGTGCTATCAAAAAGAGCGAATTATGAAACTGCCAATCAGCAGGAACAATAGATAATAAAACACCTGTTAATCCACCACCAACAAATGTAAAGATCATACCCATGCACCAAAGCATAGGAGGCTCAAAGCGAATCCGACCTCTATACATCGTAAGCAGCCAATTAAAAACTTTTACACCGGTTGGAACTGCAATAATCATCGTAGCAATACTAAAGAAGGTATTTACAGCTTCACCCCCACCCATTGTGAAGAAATGATGGCCCCAAACAAGAAGCGAAAGAATCAAAATAACCAACATGGCCCATATCATTGAAGTATAACCAAAGAGGCGTTTTGAAGAAAAAGTTGATACAACTTCAGAAACAATTCCAAAAGCAGGAACAACCAAAACATAAACCTCAGGATGACCAAAAACCCAAACATAGTTAATCCATACCATCGGATTTCCGCCACCAACATTGGTAAAGAAATTCATGTTCAAATAACGATCACATGCCAAGAGTGCAAATGCTACAGCCAAAACAGGATAAATGACTACAATAAGAACATTGCTGACAAAAGCACTCCAACAAAAAATAGGCATTCTCATCATTGTCATTCCAGGAGCACGCATTTTAATCATCGTTGCAATAAAATTCACTGATCCCATTGTTGTTGCAATACCAGAAAGCTGAAGTGACCATAAATAATAATCTACCCCTGTATCTGGACTCGTTTGCAATTCTGTAAAAGGTGGATACATCAACCAACCACCACGACCAAAATTCCCAACACCTAGGGATATGTTAATCAATATCGCCCCTGCAGCCGTAATCCAAAAACCTAGATTATTTGCAAAGGGAAAAGCAACATCACGCGCACCAATTTGAAGTGGTATAAGATAATTAAAAAGACCAAATAAAATAGGCGTGGCCATGAAAAAAATCATGATCGTACCATGCGCCGAAAAAATTTGATCAAAATGCTCAGGGGGCAAATAACCTGCTGTTTCACTCCCAAGAGCTAAAGCTTGATGCGTTCGCATCATAAGTGCGTCCGCAAAACCGCGAACAAGCATAATAATTCCAAGAACGATGTACATAATACCTATGCGTTTATGGTCAACAGTTGTAATCCAATTTCGCCATAAAATTCCCCACCACCCAAGCGCTGTCAGAGCAACGACAGCAATTAAACCAACCAAAACAATCGCAATACATGTATACAAAACGATTGGTTCATGTGCAAGCGCATGAAAAGCACCTGCCGTAGGATCTGTAAGTCTTCCAAACATTTCTCAACCCATTTCAAATGAAATTTAAGTTTAAAAGAAACCTTATATTAAAAATATTAAAAGGGCTCTTTCTCTATTGACCCTTTAAATAACATCAGGATCAAATACTGAACACAGTGCACCCCATAGCGTCTGAGCAGCAGCACGTTTCATTAAATCTTCATTACACACCGTATTTTCATCGACACATCGATTAACAACACGATAGTAAAGCCGCTTCTCAACAGGTGCAAAATAACGAACCTCAGCATCTTTTTCCTTCGCAGCAATATCACCCATACGAGGCGCAATAGAAAGTTGACGATAAGATGTACGATCAAGTACTCGACCATTAGCCCGAGCTTTTACAATCCAATCCTCAAAATCCTGCGAAGACACAGAATGCCACTTAAACCGCATACCCGA
This sequence comes from Bartonella sp. AP9QHHD, assembly GCF_042195625.1. Classification (NCBI taxonomy): domain Bacteria; kingdom Pseudomonadati; phylum Pseudomonadota; class Alphaproteobacteria; order Hyphomicrobiales; family Bartonellaceae; genus Bartonella; species Bartonella sp. AP9QHHD. The sequence continues at coordinate 64,567 of NZ_JBHIOP010000082.1, forward strand.
AAAACCATCACCACTGTAATTTGCTGAGGTCCCTTTGAATACCCCTTGTTCTTCAGCAACCAAATGCAACTTAGCATTCATCTGCGGCATAGCATAAAGAACCGTACCCAATTTGGGAACCCAAAAGGCATTGACAGAATTCTCTGACGTCAATTGCAATAAAACTTGACGTCCTTCAGGCGCGTAAATTTCATTAATCGATGCAACACCATATTCAGGATAAATAAAAAGCCATTTCCAATCAAGAGCTACAGCATCAATCTGCAATGGCTTTCCTTCACCCACCACCTCTACTGGAAGGGGATTTGTAGGCTCAAGCTTATAGGTATAATAAGTTGTTAATGAACCTAAAACCATTATGATTACAACTGGAATACTCCACATCAACGCTTCAATTTTATTTGAATGCGCCCAATCAGGAGAATAGTCCGCTTTCACATTCGATGCACGATATTTTATAGCTAAAAATACCACACTCACCATTACTGGAATGACAACGCAAAGCATAACAGCCACACAAACAACAATCAAAATGAGCTGTTGACGTGCAACATAACCTGATGGCTGTATAACATCAATTTTACAACCAGACAAAAGCAGTGCTCCCCCTAAAATCACAAGCATCTCTAATTGTCTAACAAAGCTTTTCATCTTCATTTACCCCCGTCATACGCACTAAAAACTGTCATAAATATATACCTCATATTGTACAGATTTGAAAATAATTATCAAGAGAATTAAATGCCTATATTACTCTTATTAAACGCTTACTCTTTACCTATCACAATTTAATTGTTTTGCTTAATTGTTTTGCAATATACTCAAGTGCAAACCGATATCCATCACCTCCACACCCAGTTATGATAGCGTCTACACCTGCAGATGTATAAGAATGGTGACGAAAAGCTTCACGCTGATAAATATGAGATAAATGAACTTCTACTTTCGGCCCTGAAAACATTTTTAGGGCATCAAGAAGTGCAACAGATGTATGACTGTAAGCCGCTGGGTTAATGATCAATCCAGAACTTGCCTCTATTGCTTCTTGTATCCATGCCACTAATTGCCCTTCATAGTTACTTTGATAAAAATTTATTATAATATCATTTTTTTTTGCCCATTCTCTGCATCTTTTTTCAATATCTTCTAGAGTTTCAGTTCCATAAATTTCTGGCTCACGTTGACCTAGAAAATTTAAATTAGGACCATTTAAAATCGTTATTATCTCTGACATAGCAAGCCTTTTCTTTCAGACCTATCACTTATTAAAAAAATATTTAGCATGTTTTACGGCAATAAAGCTCCATCCTTAATCTCAAAGAATTCTGCGCGTCCTTTTAAGTCATCAAATAAAAGACGATCTGTTCCTGTCATAAATGTTTGTACAGCTAAATCATCAAGAATATCAAATAGAGCAGCACGTCGATGCGAATCAAGATGGGCAGCCATTTCATCAAGAAGAAGAATGGGAGATCTTTCCGACATCATACCTGTTAGACGTGCATGACACAAAACTAAACCTGTTAGCAGCGCTTTTTGTTCACCTGTTGAACAAGATGTTGCTGCTCTATTTTTATCAGCATAAAAAACCTGCAAATCTGCACGATGTGGTCCTTCTAACGTCCGACCAGCAGCACGATCCATTGCGCGATTATGCCGCAATCGATCACAAAATTGTTCTTCAACTTCAGTTGCTGATATTTCACTAAGAGCTGTTTCTAAAAAACCATCAATTTGCAAAAAAGCTCGTGGAAAAGGTATCTGTGAGGGCATTTGTGTAAACATGTCATTTAAAAGACGAATAACATCAACACGCGCCGCAGAAATAGCTGTCGCCAATTCTGCCATTTGCTTTTCTAAAGCATCAAACCAAGCACAATCTTCATTTCCATCTAAAAACAAACGATTACGTGCGCGCATAGCTCTATCATAATCGGCTATGCGGCGCCTATGCAAGGGATCAATCGCCAAAACCATACGGTCCAAAAAACTACGGCGCTCAAGTGAAGGACCTGTAAAAAGACCATCCATAGACGGTGTTAGGACACTAATATGACAATAATCTGTTAGGCAATCACTCGACTCATTCACACCATTAATATGGACCTTTCGACTGTTATCGCTAACCTCAAAAGCTGTACCAATCTTTACTTCACCATAAAGAGCGCATTCAAGACGCGCAAATACAACAAATCCTCCACCACCATCTACAAAACTAACGTCAGAATAAACAGCACGCCGCAAACCACGACCAGGAGAAAGAAAAGATAACGCCTCTAAAAGATTCGTCTTACCAGCACCATTATGGCCAGTAAAAACCACATGCTGACCAGAAAAATGAATATTGAAAAAAGAATAATTGCGATAACGTAAAAGCTTCAGCTGCCTCACTGCCACTTTGTGCACATGACTGGCCATGCATTGCAAAACAACGGCCCCCTAAACGCGAATAGGCATCAGTACATAGAGCACATCCGCATCATCATTATCACGAATCAGAGCTGGTGCTCCAGCCTCAGCCAACATAAAAACCATCTCATCACTTGAAAGCTGCCCAGCAATATCCAAAAGATAACGTGAATTAAATCCTATCTCAAGCGGTTCAGATGCATAAGTTACTGATAATTGATCTTCTGCACTGCCCGAATCTGGGCTATTAACAACAAGCCTTAACTGTCCATGCTCAATCGTTAATTTAACTGCACGCCCCCGATCACTTGAAATCGTTGAAACACGATCAACTGCAGAAGAAAAGTCCTGCCTATTAACAATTAATTCTTTATCATTTCCAAGAGGGATAACACGTTGATAATCTGGAAATGTTCCATCAATTAATTTTGATGTAAAAATCACAGAGCCTATAGAAAAACGAATTTTTGTCTCCGAAAGCTCTATACATACATCGCTATCATTTTCTTCTGAAAGAAGTTTTTGCAATTCTCCTACAGCTTTACGGGGAACAATAACACCAGGCATTCCCTCAACTCCCGAAGGAGCTTCCATCTCAACTTGTGCCAAACGATGACCATCAGTTGCAACCAAACGCAATTTCAAAACACCATCATTAATAATATGGAAATAAATACCATTAAGATAATAACGGGTTTCTTCAGTAGAAATGGCAAATTGTGTACAATCAAGTAAATGTTTTAAGCCTGATGCCGATAAAGAAAAACGATAACCAAATTGCCCAGGAAGCGACTCTGGAAAGTCTGCCTTCGGAAGACATTGAAGCTGAAAATGTGCACAACCCGAAACAACGGACATTGTACCTGCTTGATTCTCATCGAGGGATAATACAACTTCATTGCTATCAGGAAGTTTTCGAATGATATCATAGAGCAAATGTGCCGGAACAGTTGTTGCTCCAGCTTGTTTAACATTAACTGCAAAAGATTCCATAACCTCTAAATCAAGGTCTGTTGCTTTTAACTGTACACGGCCATTTTCTGCATCAATCAACACATTCGATAAAATAGGAACAGTATTACGGCGCTCTACCACACGGTGAACCCGACCAAGAGACTTGAGAAATTGACTGCGATCAACTGTAATCCGCATAAAAGCCCCGTATGATTTACTAAAAACTATAAGAATTCTTTAGACTTAAAGAATAGACCCTCTTTAAGAATCGCCTGCTAGAGTTTATTAAACCTCTCTTAAAATGGCAAGTCACTCCTGCATAAGAAAAAATAAATCTTTTCATTAAATTCTTTAAAGTCTCTCCAAAGAAAGAAACGATAAACACTATACAGCCTGTTCTCCAATCAACCGCTTAAGCAACTCAAGTTCCTTAGCCAAGGTCTGATCACCACAAACCAAATCTTCAATTTTACGCACAGCGTGTAAAACTGTTGTATGATCACGCCCACCAAAACGGCGCCCAATTTCTGGTAATGAGCGAGGAGTTAATACTTTTGCTAAATACATTGCAACTTGCCGTGGCTTCACAACCGTACGTGTTCGACGATTAGATAACAAGTCCTGTTTAGAAACATTATAATGGCGTGCTACCGTACGCTGAATTTCTTCAATCCGAATACGCTTAGGTTCACCAGGACGTGTCAAATGACCTAATAACTCATCAATCCGCTCTAAAGATAAATCAGACTCAAAAGATTGACGAAACAAGAGCTGATTAAACGCACCTTCAATATCACGCCCCGACCCTAAAACCGTTTTCGCAATATATTCCAAGATATCATCAGAAATTGATACCATGCCATCATCTTGTTGTGCCACCTTCAACCGCTGGCGCAACATTTGCAAACGCATTTCATAATCTGGTGCTTCAATTTCAAGAGCTACCCCTCCCTGAAGACGAGAGCGAACGCGAAGATCAAGCGATTCTAATTCTGCTGGTGGACGATCTGCAGCGACAACAACCTGTTTTGCACTATCAAGCAACATATTAAGCAAATGGCAAAACTCGTGTTGTATCGACTTACCCTGCAAAAACTGCATATCATCAATAATCAAAAGGTCGATATCACGAAGCTGTTCTTTAAAAGAAAGAGCATCATTATCACGAATAGCTGTTGCAAAACGCCACATAAAATATTCAGCAGTTAAATAAATAACGCGCGCAGACGTTAAACGCTTCAATGCAGAAGCAGCAATCGCTTGAAGCAAATGTGTTTTTCCTAAGCCAACAGATGCGTGAATAAAAAGAGGATTAAAACGTAAGGCACTTTTATGCCCCTCTGCAATGGAACGCGCAGCTGCTAAAGCAACACGATTAGAAGCCCCCTCAACAAAACTTTCAAAAGTATAGCGAGAATCAAGTGGAGATCCAAAAACTCCCGTTTGAGAATTCTTAACTGAATGCTCTGCGCAACTTTCAACAAAAGATGAAGTCGCCTGCTCCTCTAGCACAACAGGAGGAACACTTCTTTTACAAACGACATCTCTTGAAACGCGTTCCATACCACGAACAATAACTTCAACACGAAGAATTGCTGAATTCTCTTGTTTCCATAAATGAGTCAAAAGAGAACCATAGTGATTATTAATCCATGAACGCAAAAAAGCAGTAGGAACAGAAAGCTTTACAAGAGTATGACTATATTCAGCAAGCTTCACACGTCCAAACCAACTGGTATAAGCCTCAACACCAACCTGCACCTTTAATTGCGCCATAACACGTATAAAAGCCGCCGCACTTTCCTCCTCTGAAACAATAGAATGCCCTATAGAAGCATTTCTACAAACGTTCTCATCACTTTCCGTCATCCTATTCTTTATTATGTTCTCTGCCGACAGGATATTTACCGAAACCCTTTTAAAGGAACTAGCTTTAGAGTTCAATTTATCCACCATCTTCCATCCTGATAAAAATAAAATTTTGTCCTGCCAAACAACTAAAATAAATCTAGCGAAGGCAAAACGCCCTACCCCAAATAAGATTACTCACCCTCCCCTAGGATAGCCTCATCACAACCCTACTAACAAAGATGACCAATAAGATTTACTTGCACTCATGATATGACCCACCCTTCTAAAATGGTAAACATATCCATTAAGAAAACTAAAAAACCGTCAGAAAACCTCTCCAACACAAAAGTTTCGAAAAGCCTAAATCAAAACATCTTGTATTCAACAAAATACAGAATAATGCGCTGATGTGACCCCTTCATGCTTCTTAGTCTTCATAAGAACCATACAAAACAGCAGAGGTAAAATGCAAGAGGTCAAAATAAAATCAAAAAACCCGAAAAAAATGCTTATATTAATGAGGACTGAAAAAAATATTGATTCAATTCATTTTTTTTCTCTAAATTTACCAATAATTAAAGAATCTCTTCAGATTTAAAAAAAAAAATAAAATGCTTGACAAAAAAGACTCTGTACAAATCCACAAAGCTTGTGGATAACCATACCTCCCCCTATAAACTTTCTCTCCTTTTTCAAGTGGAGAATCATTATCGATTCTTATTTTCAATAGAAACTTTTTGAAATAATAAACAAAAAGCCAGCATCCTTATGGATACTGGCTTTGTTCTCAATTAAAGGAGAAAAAGCTTAAACGCTGAGAGCCTTCAAACGTTTAGCTAAACGCGATACTTTCCTCGCAGCAGCATTTTTATGAAAAACCCCTTTAGAAACTGCACGCATAATTTCAGGCTCAAAATTCTTAAATGCAATCTCTGCAGATGCCTTATCGCCACCCGCTAAAGCATCATCAAACTTACGTATAAAAGTACGAACGCGTGAACGGCGGGCCTTATTAACCTGTGTGCGCGCCGCAACCTTGCGCACCGCTTTTCGAGCAGAAGGTGTATTCGCCATAAATATAATCTCTCTTTCAACACCTTGGTAAAATGAGTCTCAATAACAACTCTACCAATATAAATAAATCCAACCCAAGCAAAACTATAAAGCTGCCTATAACCGTGTGGATTATAGCGCAATCCTAAAGCTAACGTCAATTAGATTTTCAAAGATAGCCATAAAAAAACGAAGCCAAACTCTTTGATCCGCAACTTTATAGCTTAATAATAGATATTCCTTAACAAACAAAAGAATTTAAACGGCTAACTTACGCAAGACATATTGCAAAATTCCACCATGATGCAAATAATCTAGCTCATCTTCAGTATCAACACGGCATAATAATGGAACGGTTTTTACCGTACCATCAGAAAAAGTAATTTTCGCTACAGTCTTTTGACGAGGTTTCAAGTTATGAATCCCTTCAATTGTCACCTTTTCATCTCCCTTTAAGCCTAAAGATTTCCAACTTAGCCCCTCCTCAAAAACAAAAGGGACAATGCCCATACCAACAAGATTAGAGCGATGAATCCTTTCAAAAGACTGCACAATCACTGCTTTGACACCAAGAAGATTGGTCCCCTTGGCAGCCCAATCGCGAGATGATCCATTACCATATTCAATACCTGCAAAAACAACGAGTGGAATACCTTCTTGTTTATACGCCATTGCTGCATCGTAAATGGTTTGTTCTACCGCTGACGGATAATGAACCGTATAACCTCCTTCTCGACCATTTTCCCCTAACATGAAATTACGAATGCGAATATTGGCAAAGGTCCCACGCACCATAACTTCATGATTCCCACGACGCGTTCCATACTGATTAAAATCAGCCACTTTAACACCATGATCCATTAAATATTTTCCGGCAGGAGAAGCTGCTTTAATAGAACCAGCAGGAGAAATATGATCCGTCGTGATTTTATCACCAAATAAACCTAAAATCCGTGCATCTTTAATATCTGGTAAGATATCAGGTGTTTTCTGCATATCATCGAAATAAGGTGGATTGCGTACATAGGTGGATTGCTCATCCCAAGAATAGGTAGAACCCGTAGGAATCTGAACTTTTTGCCAATTTTCATCTCCCTTAAAAACATCTGCATACTTTTCGGCAAAAACCTTCCGCGTGACATTTTTTTCGATAAACTCCTGTATTTCTTGAGAAGTTGGCCAAATATCTCTCAAATAAATGGGGTGGCCATTTGAATCTTCACCTAGAGGCTCCTTGGTTAAATCTTTACACACCGTCCCGATGAGCGCATGTGCAACAACTAACGGTGGTGAAGCTAAATAATTCGCTTGCACATCAGGGGAAACACGCCCTTCAAAATTACGATTTCCTGAAAGAACCGCAGATGCAATTATACCATTGTCATTAATCGTTTTGGAAATAGCTGGATGCAAAGGACCAGAATTCCCAATACATGTTGTGCACCCAAATCCTACTAAGTTAAATCCTAATGCATCTAAATCTTTTTGCAGACCCGAATTTTGAAGGTAAGCTTCAACGACTTGTGAACCAGGTGCAAGAGAAGTTTTTACCCATGGTTTACTCTTAAGACCCTTTGCCACAGCATTTCGTGCCAAAAGCCCCGCTGCAATAAGAACACTTGGATTCGATGTATTCGTACACGACGTAATCGCAGCGATCACCACATCACCGTGACCAAGCGTATATTCTTCACCCTCAACCTGATAACGCTTATCTTGTCCAGAAGTCTTCTTATAGTCTTCGACCAATGCCTTCTCAAAACCCTGCCCAACATTTTCCAATGCAATACGTCCTTCAGGACGTTTAGGACCAGCCATAGAAGGGACAACGGTTCCCATATCTAATTCAATTGTATCACTAAAAATGGGATGAGCCACCATTTCATCATGCCACATCCCTTGTGCTTTGGTGTAAGCCTCCACTAAGGCAATCCGACTTTCATCACGCCCTGTCATATTGAGATAACGCACTGTCTCCTTATCAATTGGGAAAAAACCACACGTTGCTCCATATTCAGGTGCCATATTTCCAATCGTTGCCCGATCAGCAAGCGTCATATGCTCCAAACCAGGACCAAAAAACTCAACAAATTTACCGACAACACCCTTCCGACGTAGCATTTGGGTCACCGTTAATACGAGATCGGTGGCTGTTACACCTTCCTTAAGTTTACCTGTTAGACGAAAACCAATCACTTCAGGTAACAACATAGAAACAGGTTGGCCTAACATTGCTGCTTCTGCTTCAATACCACCAACACCCCAACCTAAAACCCCTAAACCATTTACCATAGTCGTATGCGAATCAGTTCCCACACAGGTGTCAGGATAAATCGTCTCACAGCCCTCTTCATTCTTCATCCATACACATTGTGCTAAATATTCTAAGTTAACCTGATGACAAATCCCTGTTCCTGGAGGAACAACGCGAAAATTTTGAAAGGCTTGTTGCCCCCATTTAAGGAAACGATAGCGTTCACCATTGCGTTCATATTCATGCTCAACGTTTTCCTTAAAAGCCATGGAATTGCCAAAAGCATCAACAATAACTGAGTGATCAATGATGAGATCAACGGGAATGAGAGGATTAATTTTTTCAGCGTTACCGCCAAGTTTAACCATAGCATCACGCATTGCAGAAAGATCAACAACTGCTGGAACACCTGTAAAATCCTGCATAAGAACACGTGCAGGACGGTAAGCAATTTCTGCCCCAGTGCTCCCTTTGTCGTTTAACCACTTAGCAACATTGAAGATATCCTCTTTTTTAACTGTGCGACCATCTTCGAATCGCAATAAATTTTCGAGAATAACTTTCATCGAAAACGGTAAACGAGAAACACCTTCAAGTCCGTTCTTCTCCGCTTCAATCAAGCTATAATAAGTATATTCTTTGCCACCAACATTTAATACTCTACGACAATTAAAGCTATCAATTTGAGTCATGACTGTCCACCCTCATACTATAACCACCCAATTTCCAGGAATGAACAACACAAACTACGAGTCAAGGTCGCAGCTTGAGCGCAGACGCAATTACCTCCGCCATCCATTTCCCCCTCCACCCTCTAGGCATAATGCGGAAATCAGCGCCAGAAACCATTTTACACCAGATATTGATGTAAGGTATCCCTTATAGAACTATTTCTAGAACTATTCTAGGTACAATTGCATAAAAAATGTGTTTTTTATTCTATAATGCAATAAAGAATATGAAAATAAAAACAAAATAGGCAATCACATGGTGTTATCAGGCAAAGATTTAGCCGCTTACAGAAACGAGGAAATTCTGTTTCAAGGTCTTTCTTTTTGTTTATTTTCACAGCAACTTATGACAATCACCGGTCCTAATGGTATCGGAAAGTCTACATTACTCCGAATCATTGTCGGTCTTCTTGAGGCTGCTGAAGGTCATATAATACTTAAAGACCATGATCAAATATACCCTGTTGCAACTGCTTGTCATTATCTTGGTCCTCAAAATGCTATGAAACCTCTCTTATCTGTCATTGATAATTTGCAATTTTGGGCAGATTTTTACGGTCAACATTTACGTTTTGCGCATGAAGCTCTTGCCGATATTGGTCTTTCTAACCTTGAACATTTACCCTTTAACGCCCTGTCAACTGGACAACAAAGACGCGTAGCTATTGCGCGCCTTTTGCTCTCCTATCGTCCTCTTTGGATTTTAGATGAACCAATATCTGGGCTTGATAACCATGCTCAAAAACTCCTTGCTCGTATTTTCCAGCGTCATCTCAATCAAGGAGGTATGATTATCGCTGCAACTCATAATTCCATAGGCATTCCAGAAAACCATAAAATCGCTCTGGAAAAATTTTTACCTCTCTAGGAGAGAATAAAATGAAAGCACTGTTCTGGCGTGATCTTAAACTATTATTAGCGCTACAAGCCACTTCACTAACAGGATTATTGTTTTTTATCGCTGTTGTTGTCATAACCCCCTTTGCCATTGGACCAGATCCCAAAACTCTTGCACAAATAGGACCAGGTATATTGTGGTTTGGAGCCCTTCTTGCAGGACTCCTCAATCTGAACAAACTTTTCCAAATCGATCGCGATGATGGTAATCTCGACCAATTTATCCTTTCAGGAAAAAGACAAAGTTTTACACTAATTGTCTTTACAAAATGTCTTGCCCATTGGGTAGGAACAATGCTTCCTCTTATTTTTGCCACACCTATTTTAGCCCTCATGCTCCATTTAGATGTAGTAATAACTTTTACAACAATACTTACCCTTTTATGCGGAACACCAGCTATTATTTTTATTGGTGCTATAGGCGCTGCACTCGCAACCTCATTGTTGCACAGTACTTTGCTTATTTTTATCATTATCTTGCCGTGGATCATTCCAATTATGATTTTTGGTGTTTCCGCTGCTACAGCCCCAATAAACCCAAATACCTCTTTTCTCACTTCTCTAGCTCTTCTCAGCGCTTTTTCACTTCTTTTGAGTCTCTTTAGCTCTTTTGTTGCTGCGATAACGCTTAAACTTTTATCAGAATAATAAAAGATGATTGCCGCATAGCAAAACTCTGCCTATTATGAATTTTATGAATAAACTATCTCGTACATATAAAATCAGGTTACTCCCTGCAAGTTTCACCCTTTTCATGAAAATAAGCAGAGTCGTCTTACCTTGGTTGGCCGGCATAACATTGTGTTTCCTTATCTTAGGGCTTATTCTAGTGATGCATTCCCCTGATGACTATCAACAAGGCATTACTGTTAAGATTATGTACCTTCATGTACCCTTTGCGTGGTTGTCTACATTCTGCTATGTAACGATGAGTGCAGCGGCATTAGGAAATCTGATTTGGAAATATCATCTTGCTGACGTGGCACTTAAATGTGGAGCGCCTATTGGGGCAATTTTTACCGCCTTGGCTCTCATGACAGGAGCACTTTGGGGGCGACCTACATGGGGAACATGGTGGGTCTGGGATGCACGGTTAACATCAGTTTTAATTCTGCTTTTTATCTATCTCTCCATTATCCTGCTTGGGCGTGCTTTTGACAACCAAGTAAAAGCCGCTCGTGCGACTGCAATTCTTACACTTGTTGGATTTGTTAATATCCCTGTTATTAAATTTTCCGTTAATTGGTGGAATACATTGCATCAACCAGCATCATTGTTACGTGCTGGAGGATCAACAATCGACAATGCTATGTTATGGCCCCTTATAACAATGCTCTTTTGTTTCATCTTTATGTTTATTGCTCTTTATTTGATGGCTATGCGAAATGAAATCAATCGTCATTATATCCGAATACTTCAGATTAAAAAATCCCGTCGTGCACAACAACAGGACGCTTCATCATGCTCGATCTAAATGGCATCCACAGCGGACTTTTAGGAAATCTATCTCAGAAAATTGATTTTTTCCTTAGCACCCTTAAACACGAGCAAATTGTTGTTTTAAGCTATGTGCTTTCTGCAATATCCCTCTTATGTCTTATTGGATATATTCTTTGCAAAGCTCTATACCAAAAAAAAATTCTCCAACAACTAAACAAAAAAGAGCTGTCACAAAAAGAAAAGTATAATGAAAAACATCCCTCCAAACTTAAAAAAAATATATCTTTGCCTGTTCTGCTTGTTTTTTTTGGACCATTTGTTCTTTTTCTTCTTCTCATGGTGCTTTTTTTCAACTTTATGGATAAAAAACACCTTCAAGATTCTTCTCTTCTCCCAAACGCATTGGCTGAAAAACCTGCTCCCAATATTCATCTTCCTCTTCTTGATAAAGAAAGTTATCTCAATTCAAAACAGTTTAAAGGACGTGTCACATTGGTCAATTTTTGGGGCTCTTGGTGTCTGCCCTGTCGCGAAGAACATCCTATTCTTATGCAAATTGCACAAGATAAACGTTTTGATCTGATTGGTATTAATTATAAAGATAATAAAACAAACGCTCTGCGTTTTTTAAACAGTTTTGGTAATCCTTTTAAATTTATTGGCTTTGATGTTTCAGGATATACAGCCATTGATTGGGGAATATATGGCCCCCCAGAAACCTTTCTCTTGAATAAAGAGAGCATCATTATTGCCAAACATGTTGGTCCCTTAACATGGCAAATTTATCAAAAAAAAATTCTACCAAAAATTGAACAAGCGATTATGACAGAAGAAAAATAAAATAATGCAGGTTTGTAAAAACATAACGTTTTATCATGCTATGTATGCTATTTTATTTATACGGACCCGCATTCTTCTTAGAAAAATTTTACAAGAGTATTACCATTGTTGATTCAAAAACATGTGTAAAGAAATATCTGTGTAGGAGCTTTATTTTTGATTACTTGGACAAAAACAATATTGCTATAGAACCATCGTTAGATTAGTGACAGCAACCAACTATTATTTTCAAAGTCATATAGGTCTTCGCTTTTTATCTAAAATGCACATTGTTATGAGGGGACTTCACCACTATTCTCATCTTTTTTATAAAATAACAAACCCGTTCCTTCGCAGCGTCATTGTTATATTTATTCCCATTACACTATCTGTTCGTAATAGACTCTATAAAGTCCATATTGAGTCTATACATTCTTATTCTATCGATAATTTCTCTTATGATTATAACTAATGAGCTTTTTTGACTCTTAATAAGATAAATTCGAGTAAGAAAATATGACTACAATCAAAAAATCTCATTTAACAGAGAAGATAAGTTATGAATACATAATCAATCTATCAATGAACATTATAAAAGAATTCATTGTAAGAAATAAACTTTTGAGATGTAAAAAGTATAAAAGAAGCTTTTTCGAGAGGAGAAAATATATTTTACAGAGAACTCTTTTTTAAGCACTCTATAACGTAATTACTGATCTCAACAGAAAAATCACTCGTATACATTAAAAAACTCTAAGACAAAAAATATTCTAGAAGTTCATATGAGCTTATGCGTAAACTTTTATGACGCAAATAAAATAGGCTTTTGTTGCAATCATCATTTTTTATGAAAAATATTTGATTATGTTTTTTCTTCTAAAAATTCTTGCGGTGTAAAACAATATGTTTTTGAGCAAAATTCACATGTGACTGAAATATATTTATTTTTAACCATTCTATTGCGTTCATCAATAGAAAAGCCTTCTAGGATTCCTTTAATTTTTTCGTGTGAACAAGAACATTGATCGACAAGAGAAAAAGGATTAAAAACTCTAACACCTTGTTCATGAAAAAGACGGAACAAGAGCTGTTTACTACCGACTTGGGGATCTGTTAATTCTGAACTTTCAATCGTTTCCATGAGTATTTTAGATTCCTGCCATTGGTTATCCAATTGGGTATGAGTTTTCGTTTCTTCTCGCTTTTGATGAGGGGCATCTATTTTATGATGAGACGATTCTTGGGGTAAAAGTTGGATCAAAATACCTCCAGCTCGCCAGCTTTTCTGCGGTTTTCCTTGTTGGTCACGATTAATTAATATAGCAACAGCCAGACGGATATCGGTAGGAATTTGTTCTGACTGATCAAAATAAATACGAGAAGCTTCTTGTAAATTTGATCCATCTAATGCAACTATCCCTTGATAGGGTTGCATATGGGGACCTTGATCAATTGTGAAGGCTAAAGTGCCTTTTCCTAAAAGCGTTTCTGAAGAGGTTTGACCATTGTCTATGGCTTGTTTCAGCTGTTCTTTATCAAAACGAGCGTATCCACGTAAACTGGAAGGAGGCGAAAAATCGCACACCAACATATTAACCGGTCCATCGGAATGGGTTTGTAGAATAAATTTTCCCGTAAGTTTTAGAGAAGTTCCAAGCAGAACCGTTAAAAGTAAAGCTTCTGCCAGAAGATAAGAAACTGGTTCAGGGTATTGATGTCTGTTAAGAATAGAATTTAAAGTTTCCCCAAGTTGTACGGCACGTCCACGGATATCAAGTTCTTCAACTTGAAAGGGAATAACACTATCATCTTCATGCAAGAAGTTGTTGTTGGGAGAGGCTTCATCTTTAGCTTGTTCACTCATAGCTTTGCCTTTTTTATATAATTTGTTGTAGGGAGGCTATTGTGGAGAGAAAAACGCATCTTGTAAACACCAAGAAAGAATTGCTTTTTGAACATGAAGACGATTTTCAGCCTCATCGAAAACAACGGAGTGCGGTCCATCAATCACAGAATCAACAACTTCTTCACCGCGATGAGCAGGAAGACAATGCATAAAAAGAGCATCAGATTTTGCTAATTTCATGAGAGATTCATTGACTTGATAAGGCTGAAAAGTAGAACGACTGCGAGCACGAAATTCTTGTCCCATGGAGACCCATGTGTCGGTCATAATACAATCAGCATCTTGAGCTGCTTTTTGGGGATTATGGGTTAGTGTAAGATGTGCTCCTCGTTCACGTGCCCAATGGATAAATTTTTCCTGTGGCTCACTGCCCTTTGGAGTAGCAATACGCAAATGAAAATCAAAAAGAGCTGCAGCTTCAATTAAGGAATGAAGCACATTATTACCATCCCCCATCCACGCAAATATTTTGCTAGCAATTGGCCCCCGATGCTCCTCATAGGTTAAGATATCTGCTAGAATTTGGCAAGGATGTGTATCATCTGTAAGGGCATTAATGACAGGAATTTGTGCATATTGTGCCAATTCGAGCATACGTTGGTGTTTCGTTGTTCGCAATATCACGATATCCACAAAACGGGATAAAACGCGCGCCGTATCAGCTATGGTTTCACTATGACCAAGTTGCATCTCTGAACCCGTGAGCATGATTGTATCTCCGCCAAGCTGGCGCATACTGATATCGAATGAAATACGGGTTCGTGTGGATGGTTTTTCAAAAATCATCGCAAGTGTTTTACCTATAAAAGGTTTTGAACCTTTTCCTGCTTTAAAAGATGCTTTAAGGATCTTTGCATAATCGATCAGTGCACGTGCTATTGCTGGCGTTAAAATGGATAAGTCCGTGAAATGACGAAGAGCATTTGTCATGTGTGTGATATTTGTCTTTCTTTGTTTACTTGCAAAAGATAAGCTATTGCTTTTTCAATACGATGCAAACTTTCATCTATTTCTTCTTCCCTAATGATAAGAGGAGGCAATAAGCGCACAACATTGTTGTTGGCAGCAACACTTAAGAGATGTTCATTTTCTAAAGCATTAACGACAAGATTTGAAGACACAACACATTGAATACCCAACATTAGCCCCATCCCCGGAACTGCGCGGATAATATCAGGATAGATATTGAGAATGTGCAAAAGTCCACTTTTTAGTTTATCCCCCATACGCTGAACATGGTTAAGAAAACTTGGCTCTAACAAAACATCAAGAACACTATTTCCTACAGCCATTCCAAGAAGATTTCCTCCAAAGGTTGAGCCATGTGTCCCAAGTGTCATGCTTTTTGCAACTTTATCCGTTGCAAGGCAAGCACCTAATGGAAATCCCCCTCCTAATCCTTTTGCGAGGGTAAGAATATCAGGCGTGATATCACTCCATTCATAAGCAAAAAGCTTTCCTGTTCGTCCTATACCCGTTTGGACTTCATCTAAAATCAATAACAGACCATTATCATCGCATATTTTGCGCAAAAATCTTAAATATTCATGAGGGACCGTTCGTATTCCTCCTTCTCCTTGAATAGGTTCAATAAGAATAGCGGCGGTATTTTTATTAATAGCGTTACGCAAAGCGACTTCATCACAAAAAGGTACTTGAATAAATCCACCAGCTTTAGGTCCAAAGCCTTCAAGATATTTTTCATGCCCAGTCGCAGCAAGTGCAGCAAGTGTACGTCCATGAAATGCCCCTTCAAAAGTAATTATTTCAATGCGTTCTGAATGACCAGCAGCATAGTAATAATGGCGTGCCGTTTTGAATGCGCACTCCAATGCTTCAGTACCTGAATTGCAGAAAAAAACCTTATCCGCAAAACTATTTGCACAAAGCCGCGTGGCAAGAGATGCTTGTTCAGGAGATTGAAAAATATTAGAAACATGCCAAAGTTTTTCAGCTTGTATTTTGAGCGTATCAACCAATTTTGGATGTGAATACCCTAATGCATTAACAGCAATGCCAGATGTGAAATCAAGATAATGTTCTCCTTTATCGGAAATAAGCCATACACCATGCCCCTGTTCAAAATGCAAATTCCGTCGTGCGAAGCATTCATAAAGTGGTTGTATAGAGACAGCATCCATCATAATTCCCTTTATATTTTAACCTTTTCAATATATATACAAAGCAACACTACAAATAAAACAGCATGGTACATTTCGTTACGGTGCTTTCAACATTTCATTACGATTAGTGATTACACCTATAGAATAGATCATTACACCAATTGAAAAAAAGTCAATGAAGGTTCTACAAATAAGCATTTTGGGAAAAAACCTTAAACAAAAGTGAAAGTTTAACCTATGATTGATTTGCAAGTTGGGGAAAACATTCTAAATAAACTCTTCAAGAGGTAAAGACTCTTGTCATAGAGTGAGTGCATATTGTAATTTACAATATAATAAGCAAGATGATGTGTTTTGATTTGTAAGTCCACAGGCTGGATGATTTTCTTATGCTCGTTTAGAGTGTAAAGTTCTTTCATTCAGCGTAATGAAAACATTATTTAAACATTTGAAGATGCAACGGGGGAGAGCATCTTAGTGACGTAATCGGAATGGAGTGCTGGTATGGGTTGGACATGTGAACGCGTTGAGCTTCTTAAAAAGCTTTGGAGTGAAGGGTTAAGTGCAAGTCAAATTGCTGCTCAATTAGGTGGGGTCAGCAGAAATGCAGTCATCGGCAAAGTACATCGATTAAAGTTACCAGGACGTGGTAAGACAGCTCAAGGAAGCACGCGTGCGCAAAAAACTCCCGTGGGAAGCAGCAGCCCATCATCTCCACGTGTGCGTCGCAACACATCCACAGTATCGCCAATAAACACATCATCTGTAAGTATTGAAGAAACAGCTTTAAAGACAGAATTTGTAGTGGAAGATGTAAAAGAAGTTGATATGTCCACAAAATCCAATGTAGTTGTGCCTATATCACGTCAACTTAATCTTCTACAATTGAGTGAAAATACATGTAGATGGCCGGTTGGCGATCCATTATCAGCAGATTTTCATTTTTGTGGTGCAGATTCTGATGAAAATAGCCCCTATTGTGCCTTTCATGCTAAGCTAGCATTTCAACCAATATCTGAAAGACGTCGGATAAGAGTGTAATATCCTCAATTGAATCTCGTATTCTACGCCTTCTGCGCTTCGCTATTAAATTTTAATTATCGAATTATTATGAGAAAGAAATTTAATGGAGCTTTTAATGAATGAAAAAATTTCTTCATGAAACTATTCAACGAAACTGTATCCTTTGGTGCTATTGCGCAGCTGTGTGTTGTAAAGTTATATTCCTGTTTATTTTCACAATTTTCTTTAATTTAGTTGTACTGCTTTTAACACTATCCATAGCGACATCTTTTGAATAAGCTAGTTTCTCAATTTCTCATGTTTTTATGCTTCGTGTATTTAATAGAGTAATGCTGTGGTTTATAAAAATAATTTATCGCTTTGCAACCTGAATGAGATCCATTTATATCTCTCTCATTTTAAGTCCTCTTATATTGAATCAATCAAAATCTTTTGTTTGGGCGTCACGAGCGAGATGAGAACTGTGGAGAGTTAAAAACACTTAAAGAAAAGCATGCCTCTTATAAATGCTTTCAAGTGCCAAGGACTTAAAGGGTTGTTGCAACATTGGGAGATGGCAAAGTGTATGATGATGCCAGATTGCCCTTTTATTAAGTATAAAGATAGGGGGTGCTTCATGGATTTATCATTATACTCTTCACGGATGCCGTCGCAAAATAGGCTTGGGAGCGTTGAGAGATATTTCTTTAAAACAAGCCTGTGAATACATGCAATTCAATGTCATTCTGTTTTGCGTGAGGGATGTGCCCCGTTAAAGAATGCGATAAACAAAAGCGTGAAGCAATACGTAGAATGTAAAATAATATCTTTATAATTTTTTATAAAAAATTATAAAGAAGGGAATATTGTATTCAAGGCTCTTACGAAATATACAAAAACAATAAATTATAAGTATAAATAAATATAAAATCTAGAGCGACCACAATAACATCACTTTCCTTCTCCCGACACAAAACGGCGCAACCAAACATAAAGCGCACCTTCTCCGCCATGCTGACGCGCTGCTTGCTCAAACGCGTGGACATAATATCGAAAAGCTGGTGTTGATAACCAATACGGAACAAATCTATACAAAGCTCCATCGCTCCCAACGGATCGTCCTTTTCCTGTAATCACAAGGACATAACGCAATCCTCTCTGCTGAGAGGACTGTAGAAATTTTTTTAAGAAAAAATAAGCTTCTTCCTGCATATAACCATGGAGATCAAGACGCGCCTCAAGAGGACAACGACCTTGGGAAATTTTACGATATGCAACATGATCAAAGAAATGAATCTTTTGTGCTTGTGTAACTGACCTCTTTTCTCTTTTAATAATTGTCGAGGGTTGTTGATTTTCCTGAGACAATGAGGAGATTTGAGTTACAGGCTGTTTTTTATCATTAATATTTGCAATAGTTTCTGAAGCAGAAGAGAGCATCTTACCGTGAAGCGGTGTTATCGTACGACAAACCATCTCCCATAAAA
The DNA here is from genome assembly GCF_042195625.1 of Bartonella sp. AP9QHHD. Taxonomy (NCBI): domain Bacteria; kingdom Pseudomonadati; phylum Pseudomonadota; class Alphaproteobacteria; order Hyphomicrobiales; family Bartonellaceae; genus Bartonella; species Bartonella sp. AP9QHHD. Next base: position 83,493 of record NZ_JBHIOP010000082.1, read on the forward strand.
GACGATCTTGTGAAGCCAATAAATCTCTTTTTTGTCTCCATTTACTTGAGGACATTTTAATTTCTCATAAATCATTGAATGCTTATGGAAGAAAAACAAAAAGTATTTTAATTTTCATTTTCTGTAGCAAAAAGCTTCCAGTTGGGATCTGACGATAAACTATTGCGAACAAAAGTCCAAATATCCCTGATTTCTACAATAGCATCAGGATCACCGTCTATACGCTCGCCCTGTTCATTATAAGTAACAGAAATCATCTCACTGACAATACGTATTGTTAAAAGTTCATCTTTTTCTTGTATTGCCGCCGCAACAAATTCGGCCTTATTAATTCCAACAAAAGTGAATTCTATTCTTTCTTTATTTTTTTCTCGTTGCTCAATAGCCATACAAAAGCTCTCAAAAACATCCTGACAAAGCAAGCTTTTAAGTTGATTGCGATCACCTTTGGCAAAAGCTGTTACAATCATTTCATACGCAATTTGTGCACCTTTTATAAAAAGTTGAGGAGAAAAATGAGGATCAATTCTATGAAATTCCCGCAAATTTTTATTCAAAACACTCCCCTCCGGTGAAATTTTATCAATTTCACTAAAGTCGTCTTTTTGTGAATTTTTCTGATGAGGGAACGAAACAATATTATCAGCCGTTTCTGCTTCAACTTGTTTTTTAGAACGTCGTGAATAAGGATCAAAGGGTGGCTTTTCAAACCCAATTCGTTTCCCTAATACATTACGGAGTTGCACAAAAATAACAACCATAACAACAAGAGCTATGACAAGTATAACGTCAAATTCCATAGGCGCTATCAATCTCCAAAGCTTAAGTCTCTAATAAACATTGCAGTCAATACCATTTATCAATAAATATGTAAAATAAGGAATCTTATCATTCAAATATTTTTATAGATTTTGTATTTAAACGGAGTTCTCTTAAGAATTTCTCCCCCTACTCATCTAGAAGGAAACTTTCATGTGATAAAACTTTATTCTATAAATCCTCGTTTTTTTGTTGTTATCTTTCTTTGCATTCTTTTAATCGAGATTGCTGGTTTTATCTTTGTTGGTCAAGAAATTGGTATTTTGGCAACCTTGAGCTTGGTTATTCTCACAACCATAGTTGGGGTTGTTTTATTGCGAATTCAAGGGATTAGCCTCTTAAAAAATATACAAAATGAACTTATCCAAGGACGCACATTAGAGAATAATATTATTAATGATGCTTTCATCATGTTTAGTGCAATTTTACTTATTCTTCCCGGCTTTGTAACTGACCTCTTGGGAATATTACTTCTTATTAAACCAATTCGCTCTGTTGCTTGGTATTTCTTTGCATCATTAAAAAACAAAATGAATCCCAATACTAAAAGAAAAAATGACTCTGAAAAAATAATTGATCTAAAAGCAGAAGATTACACAATTCATGATACGACAGAATCTCCATGGCGCAAAAATGATGATAACCATTGAAATACCTAAAAAATCTGTAACAAACTAAAAAAATATTCAAGATAAAGAGCGCATTTCTTGCAACCTTTTGCAAGGCGTGATAACCAATCTGGTCTTTAGATCTAAAATAAATATACATATTATAATGGAAGAGGTTTGTCGTATGGCCGAAGATGAAATGAATAACAGTGGTGGAGAGCCGGTTTTTGCTGTATTAACTCAATATTTAAAAGATTTATCATTCGAAAACCCTGGTGCTCCTCGTTCATTACGTGCACGTGAAAAATCACCACAAATTGATATCAATATTAACGTCAATGCTAACCCAATTGGTGATGACAATTATGATGTCGTTTTGTCTCTCTCCGTCAAAGCCAATGATGAAACTGAAACCTTATTTCATGTAGAACTTATTTACGGTGGTGTTTTCCACCTTAAAAACATTCCACAAGAACATGTTATGCCACTGGTCTTTATTGAATGTCCCCGTCTTTTATTTCCATTTGCTCGCCAAATTATATCTGATGCTACTCAAAGTGGTGGTTTTCCACCTTTGTGGATTGATCCTATTGATTTTGCAGCACTCTTCCAAAAGCGTCTTTCTGAAGAGCAAAAAGACAATCAAATACAGCCCTCTTAAAAAATTTATTTTTTTGCTATCAAAAAGCCCCTTGATATATTATTGGTATATTAGGGGCTTTTTTCCTTTAGACGACTTTTGCGGCATGATAAGCCGCAAGCATTGCAATATTGACAACATCTGTATCGCTCCCACTAAACGGTACAATTTGGACAGATTTTTCCAATCCAATTAAAATAGGACCAATGATAGTTGCTTCACCGAGTTCTTGTAACATTTTGCTTGCAATGGAAGATGCGTGATATCCAGGCATAACCAAAATGTTAGCAGGCTCCGTTAATCCCATAAATGGATATTGCTGCATCAATTTGGAATTGAGCGCCACATCAGCGCTTATTTCTCCATCAAACTCAAAATCAACCTTGCGTTCGTGCAAAATATTAATTGCATCCTGAATTTGCTGCGTCGTCTGCCCTTTCATGTAGCCAAACGTAGAAAATGCTAAAAATGCTACCCGTGGTTGATACCCAAATCCACGTACAAACGAAGCTGTTTGTTCCGCTATATCAGCAAATTCTTCAGCATTAGGATTTTCATAAACAGCTGTATCGGCAATAAACACAGTTCGGCCACGGCAAATGGCCATTGAAATACCAATCAATCGTTCTTTTGGTTTTTCATCAATTGCCCGACGTATATCGATCAACGCTGTTTCATAATTGCGTGTCACCCCTGTAACCATTGCATCAGCATCTCCTAGTGCCACCATACACGCAGCAAAATAATTGCGATCATTATTGATACGACGATGACAGTCACGCAACAGCCAGCCTTGACGCTGCATCTTTTTATAAAGATAATTCGCATAAGCATCTGTACGGCAAGAAAGCTTGGCATTTATAATAGAAATACCTTCACGCTCCAAATCAATTCCAGCGATAACAGCTGCTTCTCTTATTTGCTCTTCCCGACCAACCAAAATCGCTTGTCCTAATTTTTGATGAACATAAGAAACGGCTGCCCGCATAACTTGTTCTTCTTCACCTTCTGCAAAAACAATTTGTTTTGGCGCTTGACGAACGTGGTTATAAACCCCACGCATTATCGAAGAAGTAGGATCACGCCTCGCATTTAAATCACGCTCATAGGCCTCTAAATCATCTATGTTCTTTTGTGCAACACCGCTTTCCATTGCTGCTTTTGCTACCGCTATTGAAACAACTGTGAACAAACGCGGATCAAAAGGAACGGGAATGATATAATTAGGACCAAATTTTAATCGCTTTCCACGATAAGCTTCTGCAACGCTGTCAGGTACTTCCTCATGCGCTAAATCGGCAAGAGCCCTTGCCGCAGCAATCTTCATGTCTTCATTAATAACTGTTGCACGCACATCAAGCGCACCACGAAATATATAAGGAAAACAGAGAACATTATTAATCTGATTTGGATAATCGGAACGCCCTGTTGCAACAATAGCATCATGACGCACTTGCATAACCTCTTCCGGTGTAATTTCTGGATCGGGATTGGCCATAGCAAAAATGATCGGCTGCGGCGCCATGGATTTTACCATTTCAGGGGTAAGAGCACCTTTAGCAGAAACCCCGAAAAATATATCTGCTCCTTCCATTGCTTCCATAAGCGTACGTTTATCCGTTTGAATAGCATGCGCAGATTTCCACTGATTCATTCCCTCTTTACGACCTTCATAGACCACACCCTTTGTATCACATAATATGATATTTTCAGAACGAAAGCCCATTGCTTTAATCAGTTCAATACAAGCAATCCCAGCAGAACCAGCACCATTACAGACTAACCGCGTATTTTGCATATCGCGCCCTGTTAAAGTCAAAGCATTGAGAACACCCGCAGCAACAATAATCGCTGTACCATGTTGATCATCGTGAAAAACAGGAATATTCATCACCTCGCGTAGGCGGCTTTCAATCATAAAGCACTCAGGTGCCTTAATGTCTTCAAGATTGATTCCACCAAAAGAAGGTTCTAAATGACGCACCAAATTGATAAAACTTTCCGTATCATTTATATCAATTTCTAAATCAATGGAATCAATATCCGCAAAACGCTTAAACAGCACTGCTTTGCCTTCCATGACCGGCTTAGAGGCAAGTGCACCTAAATTGCCTAACCCTAAAATAGCGGTTCCATTTGAAATAACAGCAACAAGATTACCTTTTGCTGTATAATCATAAGCTAGCGCTGGATTTTGAGCAATTGCCTTAACTGGAACGGCAACACCTGGTGAATAAGCAAGTGCTAAATCATGCTGTGTTGCCATAGACTTTGTTGCAATAATCTCAAGCTTTCCTGGTCGACCACGACTATGAAAATCTAGAGCTTCTCTTTCGCTCGCACTGTAAACAGTTTGAGACATTTTCTGATCCTGCTCGCTCTTTTTCATCTCACTTTATTTTCTCCAAAAACAGTGTAAATTTTGCTTGATAATGCGTATAGTCATTAAATTTGATTCATATATTAGAAATCGCTATTCTTGCCTTAGCAAATCTGATGATGCGTTGCAATTTAGAGATAAATAGATATTGAAGTAAACAAAAAAGAGTAAAAACTTCACTTAAAGGAAACAGGCCTCGTACAAATGGATAAAAAAAACAATCATAAAAATAATTTAATTCCACAGCCTGCCTCCCCATCTGCTTCCTCTCAAGAACGTCTTACACCTATGATGGAGCAGTACATAGAAATCAAAGCCGTCCATCATGATTCCCTTCTCTTTTACCGAATGGGGGATTTTTATGAATTATTTTTTAATGATGCGATTGAAGCTGCTCAGGCTTTAGGAATCACACTCACAGCACGCGGAAAACATTTAGGACAAGATATTCCTATGTGTGGTGTTCCCGTTCATGCTGCAGATGATTATTTACAAAAACTGATTGCTTGTGGTTACCGAGTTGCTGTTTGTGAACAAATAGAAGATCCTGCTGAAGCAAAAAAACGTGGCTCAAAATCTGTTGTTCGGCGTGATGTTGTTCGTCTTGTAACACCTGGAACAATAACAGAAGAAAAACTCCTTGATCCAACACGCGCAAATTATTTGATGACACTTTCCCGTATAAAAACTAGCGATGGAGAGGAATTTGCTCTTTCTTGGATTGATATCTCAACAGGCATATTTCGTGTAACAGAGAGCCGCCAAGAAAAACTTTTAGCAGATATTATGCGTGTGGATCCACAAGAAATCATTGTTTCTGATTCATTTTTTCATGATAAATCTCACAAGTCACTTTTTAGTGTTCTTGATCGTATCGTTTCACCTCAACCTGCTTGTCTCTTTGATGCACTCACCGCTGAACGCGATATTTGCAATTATTTTAAACTCTCAACTCTTGAAGGCGTTGCCGATTATTCACGCTGTGAACTCTCTGCAATTGTAGCTGCTATTCGTTATATCGAAAAAACACAAATCACGCATCGCCCTCCCCTCATGCAGCCTGAACGCCAAAATGAAAGTGCAACTCTTTTTATTGATGCCGCAACCAGACTAAGCCTTGAACTTATTCGAACGACATCAGGTCAACGGGATGGAAGTTTATTAAAAGCTATTGATCGCACTGTAACAGGAGGAGGATCACGCCTTCTTATTGACCGCCTTATTGCTCCCCTCACCACTCCTTCAGCTATTGATACGCGTTTGGATTCTATCGATTTTTTTCTACGTAATCCTTCTCTTGCAGAAGCGATAAAGCTTATTTTAAAGGGGGGACCAGATATGCCCCGCGCCGTTTCACGTTTGGCTCTTGGACGAGGAGGTCCCCGTGATATGGCGACAATCCAGCGTGGCTTTGAAATCATTCGTGAATTGCATCAACTTCTTGATAATGAGCTTCTGCCTCAAGAAATAAGTGATGTACAACAGGTGTTCTCAAACTTACCCACAGCGTTATACTTTCATTTAGAACAAGCATTAGCTGATGATCTCCCACTCCTTAAACGTGATGGTGGTTTTATTCGTTCCAATTATCATAAAGAGCTCGATGAAATGCGTGCTTTACGTGATGAATCTCGCCGTGTCATTGCTGAACTTCAAGCGCAATATGCCCAAAAAACAGATATTAAGACGCTTAAAATAAAGCATAATAATATTCTAGGTTATTTCATTGAAGTAACCAGTACACAAGCATCTGCTCTTACAAATAATCCAGAAGCTAAAGCAAGTTTTATTCATCGGCAAACAATGGCAAACGCTATGCGTTTTACGACAACAGAGCTTGCTGACCTTGAAAGCCGTATTGCCCATGCTGCCAATCACGCATTGACACTTGAACTAGAGATTTTTGATATTCTCGTTCATGAAATTACCGAACAAGTTGATTTTATTCGTAAAGCCTCTGAAGCACTTGCTATTTTAGATGTCTCTGTCGCTTTAGCATATCTTGCTGAAGAACAAGGATATTGCCGCCCTAAAATTGATCTTTCACTTACCTTTCGCATTACAGCAGGACGCCATCCTGTCGTCGAGCAAGCACTCCGCAAACAAGCAGCAGAACCTTTTATTGCCAATAATTGTGATCTCTCTGTGCAAGAAAATCAGCAATATGCAGCAATCTGGCTGTTGACAGGGCCTAATATGGGAGGAAAATCAACTTTTTTGCGGCAAAATGCTCTTATTGCTATTATGGCGCAAATGGGGTCCTTCGTTCCAGCAACTTCAGCACATATTGGTGTCGTTGATCGCCTATTTAGTCGCGTTGGGGCTTCCGATGATCTTGCACGAGGGCGCTCAACCTTTATGATGGAAATGGTTGAAACAGCAACGATTCTCAATCATGCTAGCCACCATTCCCTTGTTATTCTTGATGAAATAGGACGTGGAACATCAACCTTTGATGGACTTTCTATTGCTTGGGCTGCTGTTGAATATCTCCATGAAGTTAACCATTGTCGTGCTATTCTTGCTACCCATTTTCATGAAATGACTGCACTTACCGAAAAACTTGACAGACTGCATAATGTAACCATGAAAGTCAAAAATTGGGATGGTGATGTAGTTTTTCTTCATGAGGTCACACCAGGAGCCGCTGACCGTTCCTATGGTGTACAAGTCGCAAAGCTTGCTGGACTTCCCCCAGCCGTTATTACACGAGCAACAGATGTACTCCATCAATTAGAACAAGGCGAAATGGCTGGAAAAGGACATAAACTCATTGATGATTTACCTCTCTTTTCTCTTAAAGCAACATCTCCCGTCAATGAAGAAAGAAACAAACATTGTGTTCTTCACGAAGCTTTAAAAAATATCCATCCCGATGAACTCTCTCCTAAACAAGCTTTAGAAGCAATTTACCACCTCAAACAGCTTGAAAAGAGTAACCCTTTATAGAAAACAGATGTTATTTTTTATTAAAAAACCTTCTTAATAGGAGATAACGTAACCATTTTTGATATACCACAGCATAAACAGTTATTTATCGTATTCCCATCGCTTTTCTACATAATATATTTTGATAAGTGTAATTGCCTATAGGCAAAACCCTATGCATTATATTTCATATTCCCTTAGATTAATATTGGCTCTTATACAAAAAATTGGTCAAGATCGGCTATTTTTACAAGATAGTCGTTTTTTGTAAAGATTGTCATGAAATCTCCTCCACCTTGCAAATACGCCATATTTAATGAATTGTGCTTTTTCACGATCAATATTATTGTTATCATAGCAATATTTTTAGTTTAAAACTGTCAGTGTTGGAATACCATCCCATTTTGTATAATAAATTCATGGATAATGGGTCTCGTATTTTCTTCACATTTTAAGTTATAAAGAGCTCTTTTACTGTTTTCATATGAAACATATAATCAGATATATCACAGCTGTACTTTATTTTCATAAACATCCTTCAACTCCTTCCCACACCTTAATGGATAAGAATTTTCATTCGAATCAAGTCTGCAAATAGTCCAGCTTCTAACGGATTTTCCTTGACTTCCTAATCATGTGCTTCTCTTAAACTCAAAGCTTTACAAACAAGTCTAAGAATATTCACCACACACTAAAAACACACTTAATATTTAAGGAAGATGCCGTATATCACAGCTCTAAATGACAGTGTTTTTACGGTACAACAAGATAATGCCACCAGTACAATAAATATCTTTCATAAATTATGAGTAATAAGAAATCATAATCTCATATAAGATTGGAATATGATATGAAAAGTAATTATACTGTATCTGTCTTACATAGCTGCTAAAATAAGCAATCTACCGCAGTTTTTAGTTGTATTGATAGCTTTTTAATCATACTCATCATGACTCGAAATATTCTGATAAGTTCATAAACTCATAAAATAATTAGCTTAGAATATCGTGCAAAAGATGCAAAAAATCAGAGCACTATCTCTATTCAACTCATCAAATATTACGTACTGCACCCTTTGCAGCAGATGTGGTCATCGCTGCATAGGCTTTGAGAGCCTTTGAAACTTTACGCTGACGCTTCTCAATCGGTTGCCAAGCGCCTTTTCCTTTTGCTTCCATCTTAGAACGGCGCTGGTTCATCTCAACGTCATCCACCAACATATGAATTCTACGATTTGGAATATCAATTTCTATGATATCCCCCTCTTCCACCAACGCAATTTCTCCTCCTTCAGCAGCTTCTGGTGAAATATGTCCTATTGAGAGCCCTGAACTTCCACCTGAAAAACGTCCATCTGTAACAAGTGCACAAACCTTGCCTAATCCTTTAGATTTGAGATAACTCGTTGGATAAAGCATTTCTTGCATTCCAGGTCCACCACGTGGGCCTTCATAACGGATTAAAACAATTTCACCTATTTTAATCTTATCAGTTAATATAGCTGAAACAGCTGAATCTTGGCTTTCAAAAATTCTTGCCGGACCTTTAAAAGTTAAAATTGATTGATCAACGCCTGCTGTTTTTACAATGCAGCCATCTTTTGCAAGATTCCCATAAAGAACTGCCAATCCTCCATCTTGTGAATATGCGTGTTCCCTATCGCGAATCACACCTTTTTCACGATCAAGGTCAAGGGTCTCATAGCGACAAGATTGACTAAAAGCTGTCTGTGTTGGAATACCACCTGGAGCGGCACGATAAAATGCATGAACTGTTGGCTCATTAGTTTGCTTTACATCCCAGCGGTAAAGAGCTTCTTTCATTGTTTTTGCGTGAACCGTATAAGTTGATGTATCAATGAGTCCTGCCGCATCCAGTTCACCTAAAAGCCCCATAATACCACCAGCGCGATGAACATCTTCCATATGTACATTTGCAACAGCAGGAGCAACCTTACATAAAACAGGAACACAACGTGAAAGATGATCAATATCCGTCATGGTAAAATCCACCTCACCTTCTTGCGCTGCAGCTAAAAGATGCAGTACTGTATTGGTTGATCCCCCCATGGCAATATCAACGGTCATTGCATTTTCAAAAGCCTTGCGTGAAGCAATAGAGCGCGGCAAAACTGTTTCATCATCTTCTTCATAATAACGTTTAACCAATGCAACAATCTGTTTTCCAGCTTCTTCAAAAAGCATTCGTCGATCTGCATGTGTTGCTAACATTGATCCATTTCCGGGAAGAGAAAGCCCCAATGCTTCCGTTAAGCAATTCATAGAATTGGCCGTAAACATTCCTGAACAAGAACCACATGTAGGACAAGCAGCACGCTCCATTTCAGCAACTTCTTCTTCTGAATTTTGTTCTGAAGCTGCTGCAACCATGGCATCGACCAAATCAACCGTTAGATCTTGATCCTTCCATTTAATCTTACCTGCTTCCATAGGACCGCCTGAAACAAAGATTGTCGGAATATTCAACCGTAAAGCAGCCATTAACATACCAGGTGTAATTTTGTCACAATTAGAAATACAAACAAGTGCATCTGCACAGTGTGCATTAACCATATACTCTACAGAATCAGCAATGATTTCACGTGAGGGCAACGAATAGAGCATTCCATCGTGCCCCATCGCAATTCCATCATCTACAGCAATGGTATTAAATTCTTTCGCAACACCACCGGCAACTGCTATCTGTTGTGCGACTAATTGCCCAAGATCTTTTAAATGAACATGCCCTGGTACAAATTGTGTAAAAGAATTCGCAATCGCAATAATGGGTTTACCAAAATCAGTATCTTTCATCCCTGTTGCACGCCAAAGTCCGCGGGCTCCTGCCATATTACGCCCGTGGGTTGATATTCTTGAACGGTAAGAAGGCATTATTTTTTTCCCCTCAAATAATTCCATTTTGCTTGTTGTGCTGTAACTTCATTATAAAAACAAGAGCTTTAATATTCAAAAGAGAAAAATACCTTGTACTGCGGCATTTGAAGCACAAAATTAAAAGCTCTGCATAAACTTTTTCATAAAGCCTTTGTTTTTTATTACCTGTTAATCAACATCTAATCCCTGTGCAAGTCCACGTTTGAGACAAATATCAAAACGCTTCAGTATGACACGAACTGTTCCAGATTTTTGTATGCCAGATTTGGTTAGCATATTGCATCTATCTGTTTGCGTAATTTCTGGAATTGGAAAGAATATAAAGAAATCGTGATAAAAATCTATCATCTCCTTATAATTCAGCTTTACACCTTTCAAACGCATTCATAAAAATATCTTTTAAATAATGATGACGCATTATCTCATGCTTTTGTTTTTACACTCTTCAATAGAGCTACTCCCCTCAGGAAGAACAAAACACACCAAACAAAATACACTTGTATAGCCTTTATACTCATTTTAAAGAGACATCTTTCAATGCACTCGAGCCCATTTCACGATAGCGCCTATGAATGGTATAACAGCCCCCGTGAATAATATAAATCTATAAGGGACATCTTCACACTTATGAAGAAGAAAACTGACACCATCATACATTTTTTTATCCCCATATCGTGAACGTCCTTGGTAATTGAGACAATTAAAAAGAGATATTTTTATTCCTTTCTTCAAGTGTTTTTATCCACATGGCTCTCCCTGCTTATGACATCAAGCAAGTGACTTTAATTGTTTCAATATAAGAAGATCTCAAATGAGAGAACCTTATGATATTCGGGACTCTCATTCCAGTTGTAAAAAATTAATTATGAATATAAATCAATACTTAATCTCATTATAACTCACATTACACCCTTTACGAAAAAACAGATAGAATTTATAAAGAGTACAGCTTTTTCTCGTAAGGTAATCTAGTGCAGAGTTACAATTTGTAGTTCATGCTCATTGGCTCCAGCAAGGGCGATAGAACGCTCATCGGATAAAATGATAGGATAACCTGTTTCACCAAAGAGAGCCCATATCGTAATGCCTGGGGTCATCGGTGGAAGATCTGGAAAGTTTTTAGCCAGATCATCTGTACAAACTTTTTTTAAATAGGCAATCTGTCCCGCATCAGAGTAGGATGTGTTCTGAAACGACAAGTTTTGTTTGTGTTCTCCCATTTCACTGTTCCTTTACGCCTTAACTTTTATGACTCACCACTACTGACTTTAATTGGAATCTGTTTTATTTCTTTTTTTAATTTTGGTTGATACAGATTAATTGATAAAAGACCATTTTTCAACTCTGCATTTGTAACATGCATCCCTTCCGCGAGAACAAAGGTTCGCTGGAATTGTCGCGCAGCTATACCGCGATATAAATATTGATGATTTTGGTTGTCTGTTTGTTTACCATGAATAACCAATTGATTATCATCGAGTAAAATATTAAGATGGTTAATCTTAAATCCAGCAACAGCCAAAGTTATCCGGATATGATTTGCATCATCACTTTTATGCAAACGTTCAATATTATAGGCTGGGTAAGCCTCATCAGCTTTACCGATACGTTGCAATATTTTTTCTACGGTTTCAAACCCTAAAAGAAAAGGATTGGAGAAAGGCGTCACATGTGTCATTCATGAGTATCCTCTTTAAAACGGCTTTACTTGACCAAACTCTATAAAAGTGTTCGCTGCACTCCTCTCATATGGCGAGCGTGAATGATAACTTCAAGAGAGAAGATTTAAGAGAGTTCAATGCCTCAAAGTAACATAAAATTATCAAAGGTGCGAAATTTATCTAGTATATTGTATAATAAAGATGAAATTGCGGAAATATTTCGCCGTTTTTCTGTGCAACGCCCAACACCTAAGAGTGATCTTAACTACATAAATACTTTTACACTTTTAGTTGCCGTTGTGCTTTCGGCTCAAGCGACAGATGTAAGCGTTAATAAAGCGACAAAAGAATTATTTTGCCTTGCTGATCAACCGGAAAAAATGGTTGCATTAGGGGAAGAAGAAATAGCAAATCATATCCGTTCAATTGGCCTTTGGCGTGCAAAAGCACGTAATGTTTATGCGCTTTGCAACTGTTTAATTGATTATTATGGCGGTCAAGTACCCGATACGCGTGAAGCACTCATGGCCCTTCCTGGAGTGGGGCGCAAAACGGCTAATGTGGTCTTGAATGTTGCTTTTGGTCAGCCTACATTGGCAGTAGATACACATATTTTTCGCTTAAGCAATCGTCTTGGTTTGGCGCCTGGAAAAACACCAGAAATTGTTGAGAAAAAATTATTAAAGATTATACCGGTTCATTATATTCGCCATGCGCATCATTGGCTGATTTTACATGGTCGCTATATTTGTCAAGCCCGTAAACCACAATGTACGCAATGCATTATTGCCGATTTATGTAAAGCAGCCATCAAAACAAATGCAATTCCAGCACCTTTGGTTGAGCTTCAAGGCAATGGAGCACCGATTTTTTTGTAATACGGTCTTGCTATTTTGTGTATACTAGCTTATGAAAACGTCTTTAAGAGCCGCCCGGCAGGGCATGCCGTGGCTGTTTAAATGCTTGTTCAAGCGTTGGTCCGCTTGAGTGAATAAAATGTTTGATTGAATAAATTAATGTACGGAGTAGCAAAATGCCCAAGATGAAGACCAAATCATCCGCTAAAAAGCGGTTTAAAATCACTGCGTCAGGCAAAATTAAAGTAGCAGCTGCCGGTAAGCGCCACGGCATGATTAAGCGTTCGAATAAATTTATTCGCGATGCACGTGGAACAATGGTTTTGTGTGAACAAGATGCTAAAAAAGTCATTCAGCATTATTTGCCGAATGGTATTTAAACCTTACGCTTTTGATTTTGAGGAGATTATAATATGGCTCGTGTGAAAAGAGGTGTGACAGCACACGCTAAGCACAAAAAAGTTCTTAAACAGGCTGAAGGTTTTTACGGTCGTCGTAAAAATACCATTCGTGCAGCTAAAGCAGCGGTTGATCGTTCAAAGCAATACGCTTATCGTGATCGCAAAAATAGGAAACGTACTTTCCGTGCTTTGTGGATTCAGAGAATTAATGCGGCTGTTCGCGCAGAAGGTTTAACTTATGGACGTTTTATTGATGGCTTATCAAAAGCCGGTATTGAGGTTGATCGTAAGGTTCTTTCAGATATAGCAATCCATGAGGCAGAAGCATTTTCTGCTTTAGTTGCTTCGGCAAAAAAAGCTTTAGAATATTTAAAAGATACGACACCTAATGCTTTCGAAGGCGCTGTCAAATAAGCCAGTCGTGTTCTCTTAAAGCATTCATTTATTCGAGGTCCCGTGCTGGCTATTGCGAGTGCGGGTTTTTCTTTATTAAAAAATAGGCAAAAATATGAATGATATTGAGCGTCTGGAACAAGAAATTTGTTTAGCCTTAGAGGCAGCAGGTGATGAACAAGCACTTGAAGAAGTGCGTATTGCAGCATTGGGTAAAAAAGGTAGTATCTCTGAAAAATTAAAAGAATTAGGAAAAATGGATGCTGGCGAGCGCCATAAAGTTGGACCAGTTCTTAATGGATTAAAAAATCGCATTTTAGAATTATGGGCACAAAAGCGTGATCTTCTGAAAAGACAGGCAATGGATGTCCGTCTTTCTCGTGAAACAGTTGATGTTACCTTGCCTGTTCGCTCTTCACCTATAGAACGGGGACGCATTCATCCTATTTCACAAGTGATTGAGGAAATTATTGCCATTTATACAAAGTTGGGTTTTTCTCTTGCAGAGGGACCTGATATTGAAACAGATTATTATAATTTTACAGCATTGAATTTTCCTGAAGGGCATCCAGCGCGTGAAATGCATGATACCTTCTTTTTTGATGTTGATAAAATGGGAGAACGAAAATTATTGCGAACCCATACATCACCCGTACAAATTCGCACACTAGAAAAACAAAAAGCACCGATACGAATCATTATTCCTGGAAAAACTTACCGCATGGATTCGGATGCAACACATTCTCCCATGTTCCATCAGGTCGAGGGTCTTGTCATTGATAAAACCTCCACCATTGCACATATGATGTGGCTGCATGAAACTTTTTGTAAAGCATTTTTTGAAGTTCCCTCTGTAAAAATGCGTTTTCGTCCCTCTTTTTTCCCTTTTACCGAACCATCTATGGAGGTAGATATTCAATGTGATCGTTCTGGTTCAGAAGTAAAGTTCGGAGAAGGGCAGGATTGGTTGGAAATTTTAGGATGCGGAATGGTGCATCCCCAGGTGTTGAAAAATGTTGGTTTAGATCCAGATGAATATCAAGGTTTTGCATGGGGCATGGGCATTGATCGTATTGCCATGTTGAAATACGGTATGCCTGATTTGCGGGCTTTTTTTGATGCTGACCTGCGTTGGTTAGACCATTATGGCTTTCGTTGCTTTGATATGCCTGCTTTTTTTCCTAATAGAAATGTGTGATCTTAGTCATCGCTTTCATGTGAGGTTTTAAAATGAAGTTTACATTGTCCTGGTTAAAAGATCACTTAGAAACAAATGCATCTTTGAATGAAATTTGTGAAAAATTAACCGCTATAGGTCTTGAGGTTGATTACGTTGATGATCGGTCTTCTTTAAAAGGTTTTGTGATTGCAAAAGTTTTAACAGCAATAAAGCATCCTGATGCAGATAAACTTCAAATTTTATCAGTCGATACAGGGACTTCCACACCTGTTCAAGTTGTCTGTGGAGCACCAAATGCACGCGCAGGTCTTGTTGGTGTTCTGGCACTACCAGGCACTTATATTCTAGGACTTGATGTAACATTATCTGTAGGAAAAATCCGAGGTGTTGAAAGTTTTGGGATGATGTGTTCACAAGCGGAGCTTGAATTATCAAATGAGCATGATGGGATTATTGAACTTCCAGAAGATGCACCTATTGGAGGTTCATTTGCAGCTTATGCTGGTTTAGATGATCCGGTTATTGATATTGGTTTGACCCCTAATCGTTCCGATTGCACAGGTGTTCGTGGTATTGCACGTGATCTTGCTGCCGCTGGAATGGGAAAATTAAAAGAATTATCCTTGTCAAAATTTGATCCTTCCTTTGAAACACCTCTCGATGTTTCATTAGATTTTTCGCAAGATTCATCATTATGTTTAGGTTTTGCTTGGCGTGAAGTGCGCAATGTTCAAAATGGTGCATCACCACAGTGGATGCAACAGCGTTTGAATGCAATTGGTCTGAGACCGATTAATGCGCTTGTTGATATGACCAATTACATCAGTTTTGACCTTGGTCGTCCGCTCCATGTTTTTGATGCAGATAAAATTAAAGGTAATTTGTGTGTACGTTGCGCGCGTGAAGGAGAGCAGCTTCAAGCACTGAACGGAAAAATCTATCATCTGGGCCCTAAGAATTGTGTCATTGCAGATGACGAGGGGGTTGTTTCGATTGCCGGTATCATGGGCGGTGAAAGAACGAGTTGTGATGAAACAACACATCGCATTATTATTGAATCGGCGCTTTGGGATGCGCGAAGCATTGCACAAACAGGAAGAGCATTAGGTCTTATTAGTGATGCACGTTATCGATTTGAACGAGGTGTTGACCCGGCTTTTATAGAAACAGGACTTGAGATTGCAACAGAATTGGTCTTACGTCTTTGTGGTGGTGAAGTATCTAAAAAGAAGATCGTTGGCTATCAGCAACAAGAAATCAAACAGATCGCTTTTCCTTTTTCTGAAATTAAACGTTTAACAAATTTGGAAATAGAACCTGAAAAAGTCATCTCTATTTTAACAAAACTTGGATTTTTTGTTGAAGGAAAAGGAGAAGTCGTTACGGTAAAAGTACCATCATGGCGCCCTGATATTATGGGTAAAGCCGATTTGGTGGAAGAGGTTATGAGAATTTATGGGTTAGATAAAATTAAACCTATTCCTTTGGAAAACTTTGCAGAAGGAAAAGATCAAATTTTAACATGCGCACAAATTCGTTCACGTGCTACACGTTTGGCTCTAGTGCAACGTGGTATGAAAGAAGCGGTGACATGGTCTTTTATTTCTGAAAATCAAGCTCTTGCTTTTGGAGGAGGTCAAGAAGAGCTTAAATTAGTTAATCCTATTGCTGCTGATATGTCAATGATGCGTCCTTCCCTTTTACCTGGCTTGATTATGGCAGCACAAAGAAATGCTGATCGTGGTTTTTCCGATCTTGCTTTGTTTGAAGTTTCAAGTATTTATGAGGGCGACACCCCTGATAAACAACACCGTGTTGTTAGTGGAATTCGTCGCGGAACAGAGCAATTTAAAGGGGCTGGGCGTTTTTGGAATGGAAATGCAACCGTCGTTGATGTTTTTGATGCCAAAGCAGATGCTTTAGCTATTTTAGAAGCATGCGATATGGATGTTGGGAAAGTGCAGATTGAAGTTGGAGCACCGGATTGGTATCATCCTGGTCGTTCAGGTGTCATAAAACTTGGATCAAAGATTATTCTTGGTTTTTTTGGTGTTTTTCATCCTGCTACATTAGAAAAGTTAGATGTCAGTGGCCCTTTATGCGGCTTTGAAATTTTTCTAGATCGAATTCCAGAATCAAAGAAAAAAACGACCAAAAGCCGTCCTCCTTTGAAACTCTCACCTTTTCAAATGGTGCGGCGTGATTTTGCCTTTATAGCGGATAAAACTGTTGCCTCTTCTCTTATTATTCGTGCGGCAGGTGGAGCTGATAAAAAACTTATTCATTCAGTGCAGGTTTTTGATATTTTTGAAGATTTAAGCTTTGGTGAAGATAAAAAATCTGTCGCAATTGAAGTAACTATTCAGCCCATAGAACGGACTCTAACAGATGAAGATTTAGAAAAGCTTGCCTCAAAAATCGTGGATAATGTTACCAAAATGACAGGTGCATATTTGCGCTACTGAGTATTCTCATTTTTTATGAGATATTTTACATGAAGTGGGAGCTTGTTTGAGTACTCCCTTTTTGTTTAGCACTCAAGAGCTATAGAGCTTCTTGAAAGGGGATCTTATTACCAAAACAAGCTGCTTAAATCATCAGTTTTTTCAATATGAAAAAACTGTTTTTAAACATCTTGAAAAGTTATTTTTTCTCTTAATCCTTCATTGCAAATGTAAAAGATAACTGCTATTGCTAAATGATAATGCAAATTATTTGCAATAAAAAGAAGGCATATAAAGGAAAGAGAGAATCAATGAACGTAAGAACGTTTTTCACCATAGTTTTTGGAAGTGTTATTTTTTTTACACCCAATTTTGCTTTGTGTGCTGGTAAATTTAAAGCTGTTACGACATTCACTATCATTGCTGATATGGCACGCAATGTAGCAGGTGATGCCGCTGATGTTGAATCCATTACAAAACCAGGTGCGGAAATTCATGAATACCAACCCACCCCACGCGATCTTATGCGTGCTCAGGGAGCTAACCTTGTATTGTGGAATGGTTTAGAGTTAGAGCTTTGGTTTGAAAAGTTTTTTCAAAATATCAAGGATGTTCCAAGTGTTGTTGTTTCAAAAGGTATTGTACCCATTAAAATTGGTGAGGGCCCCTTTAGCGGTAAACCCAATCCTCATGCGTGGATGTCACCGACCTCTGCTTTGATTTACGTTGATAATATTCGCGATGCTTTTGTAAAATATGATCCTGAACATGCTGAAATTTATAAACAGAATGCTGAAATTTATAAACAGAAAATTCGTGCAACGATTGATCCAATTAGGGCTGAATTAGAAGCTGTACCGCAAGATAAACGTTGGCTTGTGACTAGTGAGGGGGCTTTTAGCTATTTGGCGCGTGATTTTGATCTAAAAGAACTTTATTTATGGCCCATCAATGCTGACCAACAAGGAACACCACAGCAGGTCAAGCATGTTATTGATATGGTTCGCAAATACAATATTCATGCAGTTTTTTCTGAAAGCACTATTTCCCCTGCGCCTGCTAAGCAGGTTGCCAGAGAAACAGGAGCTAAATACGGTGGTGTTCTTTATGTTGATTCTTTAAGTGAGAAAAATGGTGAGGTACCCACTTATATTGATTTATTACGTGTCACGAGTGGGCGTATTAGCAATGCTTTAGTAGAGGGAGTAAAAAACCAATGACGGAATGTGGAATTTTTGCCCAAGGAGTAACGGTAACATATCGTAATGGACATACAGCTTTACGCGAAGTGAATTTTGAAAGTCCAAAGGGTTCTATTACGGCATTGGTTGGTGTTAATGGATCCGGTAAGTCAACGTTATTTAAAGCGATTATGGGGTTTGTACGCCCCTCAAAGGGAAAAATTCGTATGTTTGATTTGCCCGTTGATATAGCTTTGAAAAAAAATCTTATTGCTTATGTTCCTCAAAGTGAAGATGTTGATTGGAATTTTCCTGTCTTGGTTGAAGATGTTGTATTGATGGGGCGGTACGGTCATATGAATTTCTTTCGCTATGCCCGTACACAAGATTATGAGGCCGTTCGTATTGCCTTAGAACGCGTTGATATGTTGGCTTTTGCCAAGCGCCAAATTGGAGAACTTTCTGGTGGACAGAAAAAGCGTGTTTTCCTAGCGCGCGCGCTTGCACAGAAAGCAAAAGCTATTTTATTAGATGAGCCGTTTACAGGGGTTGACGTTACAACAGAAGATAAAATCATTGCTTTGTTACAAGATCTCCGTAAAGAAGGAGCAGTGATCTTGGTTTCAACTCACAATTTGGGTTCTGTTCGCGAATTTTGTGATCATACAGTTTTAATAAAAGGGACTGTTTTAGCTTCTGGGTTAACAGAAAAAATCTTTACAAAGGAAAATCTGGAGAAAACTTTTGGAGGGTCTTTGCATCACCATATTTTTGATCTTCAAACCACAAAAAAAAATGATGTTTTCATGGGAAGAAAGCAGTCTAGCGTTTGTGAAGATATTGAAAGAGTGGAGCACGTTGCATGATTTCTTGGTTGCTTGAGCCACTGAGCTATCAATATATGGTGAATGCAATGTGGGTTTCTGGGTTAGTTGGGTGTGTTTGTGCCTTTCTTTCAGCTTTTTTGATGTTAAAAGGTTGGTCATTGATTGGTGATGCACTTTCCCATTCGATTGTTCCTGGTGTAGCAGGAGCTTACCTTTTAGGGTTACCTTTTTCACTCGGCGCTTTTTTTTCTGGTGGTCTTGCAGCAGCAGCAATGCTCTTTTTTAACCACCGGACAAAGCTTAAAGAAGATACCATTATTGGGCTCATTTTTTCTTCCTTTTTTGCCTTTGGGTTGTTTCTCAAATCATTAAAACCAATGGCTGTTAATATTGATACGATTGTTTTGGGAAATATTTTAGCAGTGAGTTCAACAGATATTCTACAATTGGCTTTTATCGGCTTTGTTTCGTTGCTTATATTGCTTTTGAAATGGAAAGATCTTCTTGTGTCATTATTTGATGAAACGCATGCGCATGCCATTGGATTAAACGTAAAATTTTTAAAGATTCTCTTTTTCACATTGCTTGCCGCTTGTACTGTTGCTGCGATGCAAACCGTTGGAGCATTCTTAGTCATTTGTCTTGTTGTGACACCTGGGGCAACGGCCTATCTTTTAAGTGATCGTTTCGTGAACATCTTGGTTATTGCAGTTGTAATTGGAACCTTCACAAGTGTCTTGGGTGTTTATGTGAGTTATTTTTTGAATGCACAAACGGGGGGGGTTGTAGTGCTTTTTCAAGCATCTTTATTTGTTTTGGCTTTTATTTTTGCTCCTAAACATGGGTTTATTGCTGCGCGCTTACGCATAAATGCGGCAAAAAAGGGTGTAATATTATCATGATTGATCAATTACTGCTTCCATTTCAGTTTTCTTTTATGCTTAAGGGTATGCTTATTGTCATGATTCTTTCTATTCCCATGGCGATGCTTTCCTGTTTTCTTATTTTGAAAGGATGGGCGCTGTTAGGCGATGCCATTTCTCATGCAGTTTTTCCAGGTGTTGTTGTTGGTTATATGACAACACCATGGGTAATCGCATTTTTAACTTCTTTGCCATTTGCTTGGTTTCAGCATATGCGTCCAGAGAATATTACAATGACTTTGATTACTTGCGGTGCTTTTGTTGCAGGAATGGTGTGTGCACTATTAACGGGTTTTTTAGGGAGCAATAGCCGTATCAAACAGGACACGGTGATGGGTGTGGTCTTTTCTTCAATGTTTGGTTTGGGGCTTGTTTTAGCCACGTCTATTTATAGTAGCTTAGATTTGAATCATATTCTATTTGGTAATCTCTTGGGTGTTAACTGGCTTGATATAACGCAGACGGCAATCATTTCTGCTGTTGTCACTTTTATTTTAGCAGCAAAATGGCGCGACTTTATGCTGTATATTTTTGACACAGTTCAAGGACGTGCAATGGGGTTACCAATATCTCTACTCCACTATACCCTGCTAACGATGATTTCTCTTACAATTGTTGCGGCTTTGAAAGCTGTAGGTATCGTACTCGTTATTTCTTTACTGATAGCACCAGGAGCAATTGCCTATCTTGTCACAAAGCGGTTTTCTTTTATGTTAATGATCGCGATACTTGTTGCAGCTTTTTCTGGTTTTTTAGGGATTTATCTCAGCTTATTTATCGGCTCTGATTCTGCTTCCACAATTGTGTTGATCTTGACGTTGATTTTTATGGCTATTTTCATGATGATTTTCTTTCGTCGAAACACAGTTCAAGAGACTTGAAAGTGTTAAAATTCATGCATATCAGCCATGCATTTTTATATATTGTTTCTCATTTTTATTTTAATTAGAGTTTGGGGTGCTAGGTTATTTTTCCTCCTAATATCTAGCAGGTGAATGCAGTAAATTTTCTCCCCCCCCCAACACTGCATTCTTAATTAAGAGGCTGCATTGATTTTTTCTGCAGCCTTTTTATTTTTTTGTTTTTCTAAAATCTCTCCTCTTTTCTTGAAATCATTTAAAATGATTATAATATTGTGTAAGCTATTCGGTATTTTCAAGGAACTTATAACAGCAAAGACACTTACGCATGAAGGGGTAGAGCGTAATTGTACACTCAGACATGTAAACAGAAAAAAACAGATACAATGTTTTTGTATAGGGTTTTGCGTAGAGGAAAATAGTACGAGAAAATGAAAAAAGATTTGAAGATATCGCACCCTTTACGTATCTGCTATTATATAGCAGGGTGGGCGATGGTTATATTAGGTATTATCGGTGTCGTATTACCTATTATGCCAACTGTGCCTTTTTTATTGGTTGCCTCATGGTGTTTTACGCGTTCTTCTCCACGTTTTCATCAATGGTTGAATAATCATCGTATTTTTGGTCCCCCTATTAAGCGATGGGAAGAAAAAAAAGCAATCTCTCCATTCGTTAAAGTTTTTGCAATGATGAGTATGACAGGAGGATTTTTATCCTTTTTTGTAATGCTACACCCTCCTTTGTGGATTTCTTTACTTGTTGCGGTTATATTATTGCTGATTGCCATTTATATTGTAACACGTCCATCTTCCTAATGATAAAAAAGGCTTTATGGGATACTCTTTTTAGCTTCAACTTATTTGTAAAAACTATGAGAACTTTTAAGTTTTGAATATAAGCTCTCCATTTCCAAAATGCATATGAAATAGCAAGCTTTTTGAACGCAATTAATTAATAATATGTTTGTGAAATAATTTTTATGAACACTCAAAATGTTCTCACTTGGTAAACAATGATAAATCACATTCATGGAAGAGAGTCATTATTTTTGTAAAGCATGTTTGTATGAATCTCTACATATACATCATTAAAAAGTCATTGATATGATAGTCATTTCTTTCTAAAAGACATTTCGTTTGTTTTCATATCTCTTAATGAGGATATAATACAAAGCTTACTAAACACCATCATTTTTATACTTATACAGTTAAGAAGCCGGTCTATTATATCAATCTTTAATGTTACATCTGTTATTAACTTAAGAATAATTCATAAGAAACAACAGAGTTTTTCAAATGGTTTTATATATACACGCATTCTTATTATAATATGCGAATAAATAATTTCTCTGTCTTTGTATAAAGCTTATTCGAAATAAAAATATTATTGCATTCTCTGTTTTTAATAAAGTCATGCCCCTCACGTAAAACAAAAGGTCTCCCAAATCATGTTATTTACACATTTATTTTAATGAAACATCTCCCAACACTTTACTCATTTCATAATAGCAGACCATACATGGATAAAGTAAAATCTCATTGTAACGTGTATAAAATCTATTTGAGCACCATCATCCTTGCCTTTCAAAATGCACACCAATAGTCACCATGCTATTTGTCATCCTCCAATTTTGCCTTAGTAATTCCTAATGCTACAATTATAGCTTGTCATCTGGTTTTGTATATTTTGACACTAGATTTTGTACCAATTTATTTTTTCAAAGAGTTTAAAGATGTTCTCAAAGGGTTTTGAAAGCCTTTTCTCATTTTTATTTATGGAAACGCACTTTTTTCTGATTTTCGGTAATTTTTGCAATTTTAGGTGTCAAAATCTATTTTGATAAAACGCGCATTGAATGGTCAAAATTGTACATAAAAACAACAAATTACCACGTATTCCTACTTAATCCAACCTCTTCCCACTTAGTATAAAACCTACTGTCAAACTACAACAATAACCCTTAGAACTTGAAAACCTTCATACATGCAAGGAGATGAGTGTGCTTGATTTAACAGGGTTAAAATGAGAAAATCTCCTTGGCTAAACTTCCTTGGCCCGTTAAGTATTTTTTTAATGCGTCGTAAATATTTTTAAGTCTTATCTATCGCGCCTTATGTAAGTGAAGCGTATGCGTGGTAGGCCAAGTAGAATCTGCTCAAAAACAGCCGAACTGTTTACAGACCAGCAAAGGTTAAGAATCCTCGTCCTTAGGGTAGGACAAAAATCAATCTTATAAACAATATGATGGATCAATATACTTGTTTTAAAGAACCGGAAACTATGTCTTTATAGGTCTAGCAATTCGTTTTTTATTACCAAAAAAATTGAGATAACGTTGTACTTCTTTTGAATCACCGATCGTTTTTTCAGGATTATCTGAAAGTTTTACGGCTGGTCGACCATTGGCATAGGTCACCTTACAAACAAGGGAAAGAGCATCAAGAGTTTCGATTTCCTGAGGTGCACAGCCTGTAAAATCATTGGTAAGATCCGTGCCCCATCCAAAACTCATGCGCACTTTACCATGGAAATGATGATAGGTTTTTTCAATTGTATTGACATCAAGAGCATCAGAAAAAATTAAAAGTTTTTTGCGTGGATCTTTTCCTTTTTCTTTCCACCATTGAATAATACGTTCACCACCTTCAATAGGAGGCGCACTATCGGGTCTGAAACCCGTCCAATCAGCGACCCAATCTGGTGCATTGCGTAAAAATTCTTCTGTACCAAAGGTATCAGGTAATACAATGAGAAGATTTCCACCATAATAACGATTCCAATCTTGCAAGACTTGATACGGAGCTCTGCGTAATTCATCATCATTGTTGCTGAGAGCCGCAATAACCATAGGCAATTCGTGTGCATTGGTTCCAAGAGCTTCTAAATCCGTATCCATGGCAAGAAGAACATTAGAAGTTCCAGTAAAAGAATGACCAATGCCTTCTTTTAATGCTTCCACACACCAGCGCTGCCATAAAAAAGAATGGCGACGCCTTGTCCCAAAGTCAGATATTTTAATATCAGGCAATTTTTTGAGACGTTCAACTTTACTCCACATTTTTGCTTTAGCACGCGCATAAAGTACATCAAGAGCAAAACGATCTAGTTTTTTGAGAGCAGCACGTGAACGTAATTCACTAATAATAGCAAGGGCAGGAATTTCCCACATGGAACTATGGGCCCAGGGTCCATGAAAATGAAGGATATATTGGCCATCTTTGCGGGTGAGTTCATATTCTGGAAGTTGAAAATTCTCAAGCCACTGAAGAAAATCCGGTTCAAAAATTTGTTTGCGTCCATAAAATGTATTACCAGCAAGCCAAATCATTTCTTTTTTTGTAAAGCGCAAACTAAGAGCATGATCAAGTTGGGCACGCAATTCACTCTCATCAATATCGTCGGCAAGACGTATTGTTTTAGAGCGATTTATGAGGGAAAAAGTAACATTAACATTAGGATATAACCCCCAAATCATCTGCACCATTAGAAGCTTATAAAAATCCGTATCAAGAAGTGACCGAATAATGGGATCAAGTTTCCAAGTGTGATTGTAAACACGTCTAGCAATATCCGGATGATTCATAACCTTTTTCTTTCATTTTCATAAAATCTAAAATATTATGCACCAACACGGCTAATATAGGCGGTGCAATATAACAACTCTACAGTTTTGGACAAGAATAAAAAGTCTGCTCTCTTTTTTCATCTTTAATCTTTAAGATTTGACAATACGTATAATTTCATGCTGACCTGTTTTTTGTAACTTTATCCCTATATGAACTTCGGTATATTCTTTGCTATTAATATAGAGCATATTTTTAGGTCCCCATTTTACTTTAATGCAATAAACGGCATCATAAAACTTCATTGTTGCTTCATATTTTGGCCAAATAGAGGGTAAATGTGGCTGCAAAAACAATAGGTCTCCCTGACGCTGTATTCCAAGAATAGCTTGTGTTGCGGCGCGATAAAACCAACCGGCTGAACCTGTATACCAAGTCCAACCGCCTTGACCACATCGTGGTTCAACAGCATAAATATCTGCGACCATTACATAAGGTTCAACACGATAAATTTCAGGATCTTGTCCATGGGTAATTGGGTTTATCATAGAAAATAAAGCATAAGCTTTATCGTTTTGTTCCATTTCAGCCAACGCAAAAATACTCCAAATGGCACCATGCGTGTATTGACCACCATTTTCTCGAATTCCTGGAGGATAACCTTTTATATAACCAGGCTCGAGCGTACTTTTATCAAAAGGCGGCCAAAAAAGGCGAATGAGTCCGCCTTTTTTATCATAGAGATGTTCCAACATTGATGTCATTGCTTGTTTTTGACGTTCAGGCGATGCCATTTGAGAAATGATAGCCCAAGATTGAGCAATGGTATCAATTTGACATTCATCATTGATTTTAGAGCCAAGAGGTGTTCCATCATCAAAATAACCACGTCGATACCAAGCACCATCCCAACCATTTTTCTCTAGGCATTTTGTTAAATGTTCAAGGTACGTACTCCATATTTGCATATGGCTATTGTCAGCACGTTTTTTGGCTAAAGAGATAAATGCTTGTAATGTGTACCCAAGAAACCATCCTAACCAAATGCTTTCGCCTTTTCCTTCCACACCGACCAAATTCATGCCATCATTCCAATCCCCACCTAAAATAAGAGGGAGACCATGTGGTCCGCAGCGTTTAATGGCAAGGTCTAAAGCTAAAACACAATGTTCATAAACTGTTGCAACCTTTGGGGATTGGGTGGGTTGAAAATAAGCATCCTGTTGCCCACTTTTGAGAACATCACCTTCAATAAAAGGAATGAGCGTATCAAGAAAAGCGTCATCACCAGTGGTAGTGACATAAAGAGCTGTTGCATATGCAAGCCAAACGATATCATCAGAAATGTATGTACGAACACCAGCATTTGTGTCAGGCAACCACCAATGTTGCACATCACCTTCAAGAAATTGGTGCGCTGCTGCATTTAACAATTGTTCACGTGCTAATTGTGGTTCCAGCAATAACAAAGACAAGCTATCTTGTAACTGGTCACGAAAACCAAATGCACCACTCGCTTGGTAAAAGCCTGCGCGTGCCATGATGCGGCATGCGTAGATTTGATAAGGAAGCCAATGGTTGACCATAAGATTAAAAGAAGCATCAGGTGTTTTGACTTGGAAAGGAGAAACAAAATCACTCCATTGCTGTTTTTGTTTTGTGAGCTGAATTTCAAAATCACTTGCACGTACTTGATTGAGTAATTTTTCAGCTTCTTGCCTATTTTCAGCACTGCCAAGATAGAAGATGATTTCTTTTGTTTGCCCTGGTTGAAGATCAATATCATAGGCGAATGCTGAACAAGGATCACATCCTGCTTCAATGGTATTCGAAAGAGCAGCGGCTTTACGGATCGCATTTGGACGTGTTACGGTTCCCGTTGCACCAATAAATTCAGCGCGATTGGTCGTAGTGCTGGTTGGCATTTCGGACGCTGATAAAAATGTAACTTGTTGAGATTTCTCGATGTGATAGGGATTTTGAATAAAATGTGCACCCCATCTGGTCTCATAAGAGGAAACAATAAAGGGGGCATATTTTGTACGGACATTTCCCAAAACCCATTCAACATAATTATAAAGGCGTAAACTGCGTGGTTTTTTCCCTTCATTCGTAAGGATAAGACGTGAAAAGCGAATAGGTTTTTCGGGATCAAGTGTATGAGTCAATTCTAATGCGATTTCTGAATGTGTTGATTTAAAAGTTGAGAATCCAAACCCATGACACGCCTCATAGACAATATTTTCGTCACATTCAACAGTAGAAACGGGTGAGAAACGTTTTAAAGACTGGCGATCAACCAGATAAAGAGCTTCTCCTGGTCGGTTAGACGTTGGATCATTCGCCCAAGGAGTTAGTTGATAATCGCGGCTATTGTTAGCCCAAGTAAAAATTGCACCTTCAGCAGAGACATGAAAACCAAATCTGTGATTAGCAATGACATTAATCCACGGATGCGGTGTAGTGGTACGTCCATGAAGACGTATTACATAATGATTGTGCTGATTAAAACCACCGTAACCATTCCAATATCTTAGATCTTCTCCATTTGGGAGAAAAGAGGATGGTTTTTGTTGGCTAATAAGACCAATGGAAGAAAAAAGATTTTGTTCAGTTTGTGTTGTAAATTGCTGTCCTTCGTTATATCTTGGCAAGTCTAATTGATCATAAGGTTCTTGATAATTTTTACGAATTGTGAGATTAAAATCATTCTCATCAAGTCGTTTAAGTTGTTCAGATAAAGAGCCATTTTGGGCATCAAGAACGATACGCGCTGATGCAAGAAGCGTTTTAAAACTCTGTTCACTCATTTGATCGCGTCGAAGCATGAAAATATGTTGGCGTTCATCTGCTTTTTGCGTGTGGTGATAATAAGATTCACAGACCCACTCAAGAGCGCGTTGTGTACTTTGTATATAAGAAAATGTTTGTTCATTAAGAATGACCAAATCAACAATGAGTCCACGCATACGCCAATATTCATGTGCTTTAAGGAGCTCGCGCAGTACAGTTATATTTCCCTCGTTATTTAATCTAAGAAGACAGAGTGGATTGTCTCCTGAGATAGACATGGGCCAAAGATTAGACTGTTTTCCTAGCGTTTTTGCTAATATTTCAGAAGGAAGACGCCACGTTCTTTCTGGATAAATAAGTGGTGTTGCATATTTTTGATAGACAATAGCGTCTTTAAGCTGGGTTCCGCTCTGATACAGTGCGACTTGTGAGCGCGTCCATGCCATTGAAAGTTCTTTTTGAAACATATCAGGTTGTCGATAATGTTTAATATGATTATTTAGCGCTTCTTTTGTATGAGCAGCAAAAGTCCAAAAAATAAGTTCTGCTTTTTCATGGGCTGGAATTTTTATACGGCATCGCAATGACATAACAGGGTCAAGAACACAACCTTGACTGTTACTGAAACGAGCATTTTGGTCAAATGCAGCAGGACGATGAATGGATCGCCCCCGACCAATAAACAGAGAGCGATCTGTTTCAGCTTCTGTCTCTTGGAGAATATCTGTTGTACTAGAAACAAAATGAGCAACATAGATTTCAGGGTCACTAGGCGAGCGTTTGCGCCTTTTGGCAAAAATTGTTTTACCTTCTTCAGTAATTTCTGTCTCTATAAACATACGGGAAAAAACAGGATGAACTTGGTCTGTATCCATCGTGGCAAGTGCTAATTCACCATAAGAAGTCACTTCAATGAGTCGGTCTTTATTTGTCGTATTCATCAGTTGAATACGTCTCCCTTCGCCACATCCTTCAGATGTAATAAGACATTCAAGTGTTGATTTAATACCATCAACCATTTTTGTATATTCAGCCTTTTCATCTGTAAAAATGCTGACAGCGTCTTCTTCAATAACACGTGTTGGCTCACCAGTAACAGACCACCACCGTCCACTATGCGTATCACGTAAGAAGAATAAAGTACCTTGTTGATCTTCTGTTGCATCAGGAATAAAGCGCGTAATCGCATAATCGTGCCAACGACTGTAACCAGAACCGTTCGCTGTTAACATGGTAGAATAAAAGCCATTAGACAAAAGTAAAGTTGCTCGTGGTTTGAGTAACGGGTTTGTAATAATGCGCAAAGGGGCTGCGTCAAATGCTTGAGACTTATTGCGCATACGATTAACAGCTTTGGTATGAATAATAGGAATGAGATGAGGCGCTCTTTCCTGTAAGAGCAATTGTGTTGCTTCAATAACGGGATCACGGTGAAAACGATCACGCATTCGCCCTTGAAAAATAACATTGTTAAGAGCAAGAATAGACATGCCATGATGATGCGCATAATAATTGCGTACAATGGCGTATTTTTCCCCTGTTTTCACACGTGTTGGAGTAAAATCAACAGAGTCATAATAACCATATGTTCCTAAAGCTCCAAGATCACGGAGTCGTTTTAAATTAGCGACAGCGCAAGCAGGAGCATATTGTGCCGCTAGAAGGCTGGCATAGGGAGCAATGACAGCATTGCGTGAAAGACCACGTTGGAGTCCGAGGTTTGGAACACCAAAATGAGCGTATTGGTAATTCATTAAATGATCGCGAGCATTAAATGCGGCTTCTGAAATACCCCATGGCAATTCCCGTTTATGGGCATATTGTATTTGACAACGAATAATCAATCGATTTGTTTGATCTAGGAGAGATCCTAAAGGTTCATGCATTACGAGAGATGGCATAAGATATTCAAACATTGATCCAGACCATGATAGGAGTGCACCTTTCCCACCTATGGGTACGAGAAGTCGACCAAGACGAAACCAATGTTTAAGTTTTATATCTCCTTTTGCGATGGCAAAAAAGCTTGCAAGACGTGCTTCTGAAGCAAGTAGGTCATAACAATTTTCATCGAGTTTGTTTTCTTGAACACGATATCCTATGGATAAGAGATGCCGTTTAGGCTGTTCTAAAAAGTCAAATTTCATATCAAAGGCTATTTGCCGTGCCATTATAGCCAGCCTGTTTAGTTTTTTACTTAATTTTTCAGTATCACAATGAGCAGTCGCATCATTATGATGAGCGTTACAGGTGTCGATAAGGCATTTAGCCCAAGAAAGCGCACCAGCAGATTCTATCGTTTGAATTTTGTGGTCAAGTTCACCGACTAAGTGCACAATATCGTGGGCTGCAAGTGAAAGATCTATGATGTGAGAAGGGACCGTATTTTCTTGTTCTAAAAAAGTGAAGACAGAGTCATGAAAACGAGTGATGTTTTCTTCGATTTTTTGGCGTAAAGAGCGTAAACTGGGTTGATGATCTGGAATTTCTCTGACAGTTTCTTCAAGAATAGCAAGAACATCCGATAAGCCTTCTCGATCACTTTGGAAAAAAAGAGGCGGTTTTTCAGCCCATTCACTTAAAGCAGAAGAGAGTGTTACCAAATGACCGGCAAGATTTCCTGAATCAACGGTTGATACATAAGTAGGTAAAAGAGGCCTGAGTGTATCCGTTTCATACCAATTATAGAGATGACCACGAAACTTTTCCATTTTTGTAAGAGAGCGTAATGTACATTCAATACGGGTGATGGTCTCTTCAAAACCAATCCAGCCAAAATCACGTGCTGCAATAATAGAAAGGAGATAAACCCCAATATTCGTAGGCGATGTACGTTGAGCAACAAGAGGTTCAGGATCTTCTTGAAAATTATCGGGAGGCAAATAGTTGTTTTGTGCATTGACAAAGGTTGCATAATAAAGCCATGTCCGACGTGCAATAGAACGGAGTTTTTTTTCATCTTTTGAAGAAAGATCAAGGCTATCTTGAAAGGTTGAAGGTTGACTCACAATCCAAGCAATGAAGGGTGAAAAAAACCATGCTATCCCAAAAGGCAAAGCAACCAAGCTTGCAAAACTATCAGAAAAAAGAGGGAGTGCTATAGTAAGAATACCAATAAGCGATGCTGGTGCCATTGTAAAAACATAGAAACGCAAACTATTGGGTATTGATTTTGTTGCGGCAGAAGTTTTCCATTCAAGAAGATGCTGTTTTGAAATCGTCATACGATAGAGTGTACGAATAATCGCATCGGTCATAAAATACGCCGAATGAGCAAGAAACGTCGTTTTAAGAAATATATCAGCGCTTGTAAGAGCAATTTTGTTCCAAATTAATTGAAAATGTCCACGCAAAGAATGATCTATATTGGATGAGACAAGCGTTTTTAATACACATAGAATGGGTGAAATGAAGGAGCTAAACAACAAGAATAGTTGCCAGACGATTGCACTCTTTAAAGACAAAAAAGCCCATCCTGCAAATGCTGCGATTAACCACATAAGTGGCGTGAGAGAACGACGTAAATTATCCTGCATTTTCCAACGCGTCACGGAACTTATTTGACGGTGGGGAAAAAGATAAGGCAAAAGCTGCCAATCACCGCGGACCCAACGATGATAACGCATAACATCAATATTGTAAGCGGTTGGATAGTCTTCAATGACTTCTATGCTACTTACCAGAGCAGTACGAGCATAACCTCCCTCTAAGAGATCATGGCTAAGAATAGTATTTTCTTTAATTTTGCCATCAAGCGCTTGTTCAAATGCATCAATATTATAAAGACCTTTACCGATAAAGGTGCCTTCTCCTAAAAGATCTTGATAAGTATCAGAAACAGCAAAAACATAAGGATCAATGCCACGGTTTATAGAAAAAACCCGTTGGAGAATTGATGTTTTTTTTCCTGTTGTAAGAGAAGGAATAATGCGTGGTTGTAAAATGCTATAGCCCTTTACAACCTTTCCACTTTGTGGATCAAAAACGGGATAATTGAGTGGATGGTTAAGCTTTCCAACAAGTTTCGCGACGCTCTCTGGAGTAAGACGTGTATCACAATCCAGCGTCATAACAAAACGGCAATCCATGGGAAGATGTGGATTGGGAGGATAAAAGCTTGTATTTTTATCGCCTCTTAAGAGCCGATTAAGTTCATGAAGTTTTCCTCGCTTTCGTTCCCATCCCATCCAACATTTTTCGCTTGTATTATAAAGGCGTCGGCGATGTAAAAGGAAGAAAAGCGGAAGTTCATCACGATGATAACGACTATTGAGTTTATCAATACTCTTTTGCGCATAGTGCAATAAATCAAGATCATCTTGCGTTTCTCTCAATGGAGCATCCACCCAATCTGTAATGAGTGCAAAATGAATGGCACCTTTAGGATTGGAAAGATAGTGCACTTCAAGATTGCGCACTTGTTCATCAATGTCAGCGCGTGATGTCATCAAAGTAGGTACAACAACCATTGTCCGTGCATGTTTTGGAATACCTTCTTTATATTCATAACCAATGAGTTGTTTTGATGGGACAAACCACGAAACAACAGTGTTAAATAAAGCAAAAGCAGCATCGATAGCAGGAAAAAGCGCCAATCCAGTAAAGCAAAAAGACATCCATTGTGTCATGCCAGATAGCTGTAAAAGGGCGTAAATTACCAGCAAAAGAGCAAGCGTCAGAAGAGAGACAGGAACGGCGATGACTCTCAATTTTGAGCAACAGGAAGCGCGTGTCCATTTTATGAGAAAGGGCGGAATATACCCACAAGCCTTTTCAAATATGCCACGACCATCATCAACAAGGTACCACCCCACACAAGAATGATGAGGCATATCTTTAGAAGTGGAATTTGCCATTTCTACAACTTTATGTGCAACTTCCAGTTCACTAAGAGGCGAAAAGCGAGAAACTTTTTCAATGACTTGTCGATAAATATTGCGTGAGTGAGCATCAATTTCAGAAAAATCACTATTTTTACGCAAAATAGAATCGACACAACTCACTGTTTCAAACCATGCTGTCCAATCAACATCATCTATAGCTTTAAGAGAACAGATAATATTTCCCATGGTCACACCATCTGCTGCTTGTCGGGTATGTTCATCAGCTGTTGCAATCTCTAAGCTACTGCCTTGGCTTTTCAATTGCTTTTCAAGCCAAGTTAATGCTACGGTTGAATCGACAGATGCACTGCGCAGGCGATAGAATAAATGTGCTGAAAAAGTTGGATCAACAGTAAATGGTTTATACTGCGTAAAAAGAGAGTGTAGATTTGTTTTATTTTCTACAAGAGAAATTTTATCAGCTACTTGACTAGCAAGATGGCGCATATGTCGCGCTTTTTCGATACGTACTGAAAGACGACGGACATTTTCAATGAGCAGCATTTGCATAACTGAAGGAAGAGCCCACAATTCACCAATTGTGAGCGCACAAACTTCTTGAAATCCGTTGGTCATAGCCATGAGTGTTTCTTGTGAAAAGCTGCTATCGGTATGCGCAATATAAAGCCAAGTTAAAGCAAAAATTCGTGGTATTCCGGCTTTGTGTGTAGAAAGAGGAAGTTGCTTTATGAAGGACTTGGGTAGATTACGACGTAGCTTTTGTATGGTTTTATCAATGGTGTAATGATTATCAATGAGCCATTGAGCAGATGGTGCGATGGTTTCATCATTTCGAGCAGCAAAATCACTGGTATGAAAGGCATGAAGAATAAGTTTAGCATTTTCATTCAATCTCTTGCGAAAATCTCCTACTCCTTCATATTCAGGGAGTAAAATTTCTTTACCAGAAGCTATATCATGCCCTAAGTTATAAAGATCTTCCTGTACCTTATAAATTGCACGAAGAGGAAAATCCGTATTAATAAAATGATCTTTTTTCTCTTTTTGAGAAAAAAAGCACTTTATGAAAGGTATTATGCACGTCATAGTGTCCCATTGTTATTCAATTACATTGTTTTTTATTTAAATTTTAAGCATTTTATCTGAATAGTGAACCGTTGTTAGACAAAAAACAAACTTTTTGTTTTTATTTGCAAGCATTTATAATTTTTGTTTCAATAATTTAAAAATAAGCAGACAATTTTTTTATAAAATAAAAAGGTCACTCCTAATGAGTGACCTTAATAATAAAACCAACTTTAATGATTGATGATTAATCTTGTTCTTGTTTTTTCAAAGCTGCACCCAGAATATCACCAAGAGAAGCACCTGAATCTGTAGAACCATATTGTGCAACAGCTTCTTTTTCCTCTGCAATTTCTAAAGCTTTAATCGATACTGAAATTTTACGTGTTTTTTTATCAAATGCTGTGATGCGAGCATCAACCTTTTGCCCAATTGCGAAACGCTCAGGACGTTGCTCATCACGATCACGCGCAAGATCAGCACGCCGAATGGTTGTCTCAAGGTTGTGGTCAATCAATTTCACACCAATGTCATTGTCGTTAACAGCAATCACTTCGCATGTTACAACTGCACCTTTTCGCAATTCGCCAGAAGCAGCTGCTTCTCCAACTTTATCGCTGGAAAGCTGCTTAATTCCAAGAGAAATGCGCTCTTTTTCAATGTCAACATCAAGGACCACAGCCTTAACGATATCGCCTTTATTATAAGTATCAATAACTTGTTCACCAGGACGGTTCCAATCAAGATCAGACAAATGAACCATACCGTCAACATCGCCTTCAAGCCCAATAAACAGACCAAATTCTGTTTTATTTTTAACCTCTCCTTCAATTTGCGAATTGACAGGAAATTTATTGGCAAAAGCTTCCCATGGATTTTCAAATGTTTGTTTTAAGCCAAGAGAAATACGCCGTTTAGAAGGATCAATCTCAAGAACAACCACTTCTACTTCTTGTGATGTAGACAGAATTTTTCCAGGATGAACATTTTTCTTTGTCCAGCTCATTTCAGAAACATGGATCAGCCCTTCGATTCCTGGTTCAATTTCAACAAAACCACCGTAATCAGTAATGTTGGTAACAGCACCCGTAATTTTTTTACCAATCGGATACCGGACACTGATGCTTTCCCAAGGATCACTTTCAAGCTGTTTCATTCCAAGAGAAATACGGTGCGTATCTTGATTAATGCGAATAATCTGCACTTTAATCGTTTGGCCAATTGTGAGCACTTCAGATGGGTGATTAACACGCCGCCATGCCATATCTGTAACGTGCAAGAGACCATCAATCCCACCAAGATCAACAAAGGCACCATAATCTGTAATATTTTTCACCACACCTTCAACGATTTGATTTTCTTCAAGATTTTGTACGATTTCTGAACGTTGCTCAGCGCGACTTTCTTCTAAAACAGTGCGGCGTGAGACCACAATATTGCCACGACGACGATCCATCTTCAAAATTTCAAAGGACTGTGAATTATGCATGAGGGGTGAAACATCACGAATGGGACGAATATCAACTTGGCTGCGAGGCAAGAAAGCAACGGCACCATCAAGATCAACTGTAAAACCACCTTTTACTTGGCTAAAGATCACTCCATCAACGCGTGCACCAGCATTGAATTTTTCCTCCAAACGGACCCAACTTTCTTCGCGCCGTGCTTTTTCACGCGATAAAACAGCTTCACCCATCGCATTTTCAATGCGTTCAATGTAAACCTCAACTTCATCGCCAACTTGCAAAGAACCATCTTTTGCTTTAGCTCCAAATTCTTTGAGAGGAATACGTCCTTCGACTTTAAGACCAGCATCAATAATGGCCATGTCTTTTTCGATTGCAATAACACGACCTTTAACAACAGATCCTTCATTAAGATCATTAGTTTGAAAAGATTCTGTTAAAAGGGCTTCAAAATCCGCTGTTGTGGGATTGTATTGTGACATAAGAACTCCTAATATATACCTTGTATTATAAGGTATGAGCGCTAGGTTAGTGTTAACATGAGTAACTCCCTAGCCTTTTCCTTGAATAAAGGAAAAAAGTTAGCGCTAGGCTGGAAGTTACCTTAACGAATTTATCCAATTATATGCATTTTTATGATTGGATCAACAAAACTGCATGCAATTTCAAATGTTGCTTCTATACTCAATTCTGACGTATCAAGCAAGTGGGCGTTTTTTGCTGGTTTTAGTGGACTTTGTTTGCGCGTTATATCGCGACTGTCGCGCTGTTCAAGTTGAGCTAGGATTTCATGATAATTTGCTTGAACACCTTTTTTTAAAATCTCTTGGTAGCGGCGTTTGGCGCGTGTTTGAACATTGGCTAGAATATAAAACTTGATATCGGCATCAGGACAAACAATCGTTCCGATATCACGCCCATCAAGCACACAGCCGGGCAAAACTTTAGCAAAGTTGCGTTGTTTTTCGACAAGAATTTTGCGTACAGCAGGGTTAATTGCTATTTTTGAAGCCGCTTCACCAAGTTCATGAGAAGAAAGAAAAGAAGGATTTAAGGTATTAAAATCAAGTTCTTTAGCATAAATAATAGCATTTTTTTCATCATTAAGAGCTAAATTTTGTTGTAAAAGCGTATGAGCAACACTACGATAAGTAAGACCAGTATCGAGATGACGAAGGCGATAATGTGCAGCAATTTTGCGTGCTAAGGTTCCTTTGCCTGAGGCAGCAGGTCCATCAATGGCGATAACAAAAGGCTTCAAGCGATTTTTCCCCCAAGTTGTTTTATAAAAGGAATAAATTCTGGAAAGCTCGTAGCGATCATTCGTTTATCATCAATGGTAACAGGTTTTTCTGACACAAGCCCAAAAATGAGAAAACACATAGCAATTCGATGATCAAGATGTGTGGCAACATACCCACCCCCCAAACCTTTGGCAGAACCTTTTCCATAAACAATAAGAAAATCTTGACCTTCTTCACAGTCTACGCAATTAATTTTTAATCCTTGAGCAACAGCAGACAATCGATCCGATTCTTTTACACGCAATTCTTCAATTCCTAGCATAACTGTTTTGCCTTCTGCAAAGGCAGCTGCTACTGCCAAAGCAGGATATTCATCTATCATCGATGGAGCACGTTCTTTGGGCACCGTAACGCCTCTAAGGACCGATGATTTTATCCGTAGATCAGCAACATCCTCTCCACCTGTTTGACGTCGGTTCAAAAATTCAATTTGAGCACCCATTTCCCACAATGTTTCGATAAGTCCTATTCGAGAGTTATTTATCAAAACATTTTCAATGGTGATATCAGAGTCTTCTATAAGAAGGGCTGCGATAATTGGAAAAGCAGCAGAAGAAGGATCACCCGGAATATGAATCGTTTGTCCAGTAAGATGGGGTTGACCATTAAGATGAATCAAACGCGCACCTTCGTTATCTTTTTCTATTTCAAGTTGCGCACCGAATGCTTTTAACATTTTTTCCGTATGATCTCGTGTCAGAACTGGTTCAATAACAGTTGTAGTGCCGGCGGTATTGAGTCCAGCAAGCAGGATTGCTGATTTAATTTGGGAGGAAGCTATTGGAACACGGTAACGAATCGGATTAGCCATTTTCGGACCATAAAGCGTTAAAGGAAGGTGATCGTCGCGCGTTGCCTCAATTTCAACCCCCATGAGACGCAGTGGATCAAGGATACGTCCCATTGGACGTTTAGAGAGAGAAGCATCACCAATAAAGGTTGTTTTCATATGATACGGACCAACCATTCCCATAACCAAACGAGCACCTGTTCCAGCGTTTCCAAAGTCTAAAGGTTTTTGTGCAGCTAAAAGGCAACCATTCCCTGTTCCTCGTATGATCCAAAAGTCTTCTTTTTTAATAATACAGGCACCCATAGCTTGCATAGCAGCAGCTGTATTGAGTACATCAGCGCTTTCAAGTAATCCATGAATATATGTCTCACCACTTGCTAATCCTCCCAATATAAGAGAGCGATGAGAGATTGATTTATCTCCTGGTATTTGAATTTTTCCAGAGAGACTACTCGATTTATAGGTGGTTATAGGGATTGCTTTTTGCATGGAAATTCTATTTAATTCTATCTAACTTTTATGAAATTGTGCATCCTTTAGCACATGCTTTAAAAGACGTCATGAAAAAATCACTGTGGAACAGTGTATTTATCTTTGACAAAGGTATTATTTTTCGATTAAGCACCATAAAATTTATCTTTTAATGGAATAATAGTTAATCAAAGAGGCACGGTTTATGGCAAAACAAGAACTTGGAACTAAACGTGTTGATCCAGAAACAGGAAAAAAATTTTACGATCTAAATCGCGATCCTATTGTGTCGCCCTATACAGGGATTTCTTATCCGCGTTCTTACTTTGAAGTTGCAGCAGCGGAAGCAAATAATGAAGAAGAAGTTGATACTGAAGAGCTTGATACAGCACTTGAAAAATCTGCTTTTATGCTTCTTGAAGATGATGATGTGGATTCTAAAGATGACGATCTTCCTGATTTAGAAGATAGTGATGTAGATCTTGGTGATGATGATGATACATTTTTGTCTCATGATGGTGACGATGAAGATGATGACGTTACTGATATTCTCGGAGGCGGTGTTTCTAATGATGACGATGCTTAAAAGAAGTAAAAGAGGACATCTTTTCTATTGAATGTAAATTCTTCTTGATCTTCAATTTTGATCGTTCTAGAAAAGCTGGAATTGTATACTGTCTTTTTGGGACAATTTGTTTTTATAGGGGCTATAGCTCAGCTGGGAGAGCGCTTGCATGGCATGCAAGAGGTCAGCGGTTCGATCCCGCTTAGCTCCACCAAAAAGACCAACTGTTCTATCAAGGGAATCAATTATAATAAAAGATGTGTGCATCAATTTAAAAGGTTTATGTGCTATTTAATTATCATTCCAATAGCGCCTGTTCCTTGCATCTTAATGATATTATAATACATTTTTAATCATTTGTTGGATTATAAAATTTACTGTCGCAACCGTGAAAGTAGATAATTTTTTATGCTTTGCACAGAAATAGAAAATGAGCTGTTTAACCTGCGCCTTGTCTTAAAGGACAAAATTTGAATTTCCTTTACCACAATATTTCCACAAATATCATAATATGTTGGTTACCGGTATCTTTTTTAAAGATATGAAGTACTTAAACAAAGAGTAGAGAATAAAATATTAAAATATACTTCTCAATTATTGCGAATCAGAACTTTTTTCGAGTATTTTTAGCCTGATCAGATGTTCTGCCAATTAAAAATTATCCACCTTGAGTAGCGTATACCTGCTCAATACTAAGGTATATTAACACTTAAATAATATATTGAATCAATTAATTTTTTTCCCTGCACGTCATAAACAAGGTCGAGGTGTAAGAGCAAAGTGGTGCTATCATTATATGTGCTAATTCCCAATGTTACGGATAATTCTTACATTTGAGAATGTATGTTCATAAAAAAACATTTTTAGTCTTTTCTTTCACAGTTTTTATCCACATACCCATTGTGCTTGTTATGTGCAAGCCAATGGTTTTATTGATTCAACCTCAAGAGATCTGAAACGATAAAACCCTACGCCATTCGAGATTCTTACTTTAATATGAATAACGATATATTATCTTTATAAATCAATATCTTAAATCATTTAAGAAAAAGAATAAAAATGCTTCTCATAAATATTCTCAAATGCAAAAGCTATCACAACATTGGAGACTGACTTGTTACTTCATAGGCGTTACAAATCTTTCTCTGAATATTCCCTACCCTGAATATTCATTGTGTATAAAGTTGCATATACCTTATCATCCTATAAACAGGAGTATTTTTACAATACAATAAGATAACTTCTTTCAATTAAGATGAACTGGATGGACGACTATGTTTTATTTCATACAATACTAAATACACTTAGTTTTTTTGAAGACTGTAGCGCCCTCTTTATACAAAACAACGTTTTTTCGTTTAATGCATTTCTCGTTTTTTTATATTGAATATTTTACCCTTTTTATGATGCCCGAATTGCATTTGTTTTAATTGCTATTTTATACGCTTAACAAAGAAAATATTCATATAATAATCAGCCAGTAATACGCATAATGAAAATAAAAAATGATATTATATTTTAAAATTTTTCTTCAATAACCTCTAGTACTTAGCCCAATGCGAAATGCCAACACTAAATAGAAAATGGTTTCTATTATAAATTTTTTTAACAAAGGAAGTAAAAATGTCGAGAGTATCTTCAAATATATTGTGTATTGCAAAAACTTTCTGTTGCTTGAGTTTATTCTAAAAAATAACAATTTATTTCATTGAACGATCGGAAAACGACACTATTTTATCATATCATGCGGAATTTTGCTTTCGAATAATTTTATCCCATCAATTCCCTGATTGAGATTTTCAAAAATCTTCCCTAATGCCATCCACATCTTTTTAATTGCTGTTCATAGAGCCTCGATATCCTTGCCATGCGCTGTGCTGTCTGTGAAAGCGCAGCACTGACATGCCCACCACTACGTGCATAAGCACCATGCCCCATATGATAATTTAAATAAAGGCTATATGCATCATCAAACCTCACCCCATTGCGTTGAACACTTTGGCTATGATACCAAGCAACAAAATCAGCAGCATCTGCGAAATTCGTACGCCATGCAAAAGACTTTCCTGTAGAGCGAAGATACATTGCCCATGTACTATCAAGCGCTTGAGCATAACCATAAGCTGTCGACCGACGCTTCCATGGGATAAAACCAAGTAGTTTTTTGCGTGGAGGGCGTGCATTGTGACGAAAGCTCGATTCCATCTTAATGGTTGCAAGAATAATAGGCATAGGAATTCCATAGCGCATTTCCGCTCTTTGAGACACCTTACCCCAATTGTCAAAAAAACCATTTTTTTGTGCTAAAATAGCACAAGCATTATTTGTGTGGATGGGAGTGGTTGTTGCGCATCCCTCTAGCAAAAACACCAGTGCCCCTAAAAACAAAAGGTGTCGCATATTCCTATTCCTCTCGTTTAAGAAATAAAACAAGATAGAGATACTAAAAAATGATTACCAATCAATAAAGAACATGATCTAACTTGTAATATCTAAGAAGCTTGCTTTGCTTTATTCCTCATCAGCAAAACGCAATGTTTGCGACTGAGCCAATGTTGTCATTTTTGTTGGTTCAGAGTAATTTTCTTTTAATTCGACAGTTTCAATGCGATTTGCCCGTTTCATGATTTTGGAGGACGATATCAAAATTCCCTCTATATCTTCACCTGCTTTATGAAAGTGCTTCTGTAGTGCGCGAACACGCGTATCCATTCGTCCAAAATCTTCCATCAATTTTGCTACTTCTGATTGAATTAAATGCGCTTGTTCACGCATACGCGCATCTTTCATAATGGTTTGTACCACTTGGACAGAGAGCATCAACAAAGATGGTGAAACAATAATCACATGGGCTCTATTGGATTTTTGTACCAATGCCTCAAAGTCCTCATAAATTGTTGCGAAAATCGATTCAGATGGCACAAAAAGGAAAGCAGTGTCATGGGTTTCTCCAGGAATCAAATATTTTTGTGCAATATCACGAATATGAACTTCCATATCGGTACGAAATTGGCGTTCTGCCTCTTGACGCTCTTGCGCTGATTCTGCCTTACGCATAGCATTCCAAGCTTCCAGAGGAAATTTAGCATCAACAACAAGAGAAGGAGCTTTATTGGGCATATGAATGAGACAATCTGGGCGCTTTCCATTGGAAAGAACAGCCTGAAAAGCATAAGCGTTTGTTGGTAAGGCATCGGCAATAATTGCTTCCATCCGCCCTTGACCGAAAGTACCACGCGTCTGCTTATTGCTTAAAATGGACTGCAACTGAACAACTTGTCCCGTAAGCGATTGAATATTATTTTGTGCTGCATCAATCACTGCTAAACGCTCTTGCAAACGATTCAAATTTTCATAAGTAGATTTGGTCTGTACCTGAAGTGTTTGGCCTAAGCTTGTTGTCATCCCATTGAGTTGCTCACTGAGTGATTTATTCAATTCAGCCTGCCGTTGACCAAAAATTTCCGCCATCGTTTGCATTCGTCCTTGCATTTCAGCTTGTGTTTTCAGCAAGGTAGCCATCTGCATTTGTGCCTCACGTGCGCGTTCAGCAATTTCATTTTCCAAAAATGCTTTTTTTCGATGAGAATGTATCAACATAAAAAATGCCAAACAGACAAGTATAAATAAAAGCAAAAGCATTAGTTTAGAAAAAAAATCACCAGCGAGTATGGAAAAAAACGAATCAAACATAAATTGTAATATAACGCTCTTATTGTAAAAAAACGCAAGAATCCGTTATTCAATATTGACCAATAACAAACCATTGATTAATCTCTACTTATGCCAATGAGATCTTTAGTTACTTTACCTGATCCGATTTTACGGGAAGTGTCCAAACCTGTTGAGCAGGTCGATTCAGCTCTCCAAAAACTTGCGGATGACATGTTGGAAACCATGTATAATGCTAAAGGCGTTGGTCTTGCTGCTATTCAAATTGGTATACCGCTACGTATGTTGGTTATAGATGTCTCTGGAAATTCTGAAGATGAGCAGAAAAAACCACTTGTTATTATCAACCCTGAAATTTTATGGCTTTCAGATGAGCGTAATATTTACAAAGAAGGTTGTCTTTCTATTCCTGATTATTTTGCAGAGGTTGAACGTCCTAAACGCCTTCGTGTTCGCTATCAGAACCGTGAAGGAAAACAAACAGAAAT
Organism: Bartonella sp. AP9QHHD; assembly: GCF_042195625.1. Classification (NCBI taxonomy): domain Bacteria; kingdom Pseudomonadati; phylum Pseudomonadota; class Alphaproteobacteria; order Hyphomicrobiales; family Bartonellaceae; genus Bartonella; species Bartonella sp. AP9QHHD. Next base: position 125,516 of record NZ_JBHIOP010000082.1, read on the forward strand.
TGAAGCAGACGATCTCTTAGCAACTTGCTTGCAGCATGAAATTGATCATTTAGATGGGCGCCTTTTTATTGATTACATTTCAAAGATCAAACGCGATATGGTGATACGAAAATTTAAAAAACGCGCAAAAGAAAAAAACATGCAGGAAGCAGTTTTGTAATGGCTTTACGATTAAGTTTTATGGGAACACCAGATTTTTCTGTTCCTATTTTACATGCTTTATTGGATGCAGGTCATGATGTTGTTGCTGTTTATAGTCAACCCCCTCGTCCAGCAGGACGTCGAGGACTTAAATTAATCCCCTCCGCTGTTCACACCGTAGCAAAAGAAAAATCCATTCCTGTCTTCACGCCTCAAACACTCAAAACAATCGAACAACAGGAGCAATTTGCAGCACTTTCTGTTGATGCTGCTATTGTGGTGGCTTATGGACTCCTTTTACCCAAAGCTATTCTCGAAACGCCACGTTTTGGTTGTTTTAATGCCCACGCTTCACTCTTACCACGTTGGCGTGGTGCTGCGCCTATTCAACGAGCAATTATGGCTGGTGATAAAGAAACAGGTATCATGATCATGAAAATGGATGAAGGACTTGATACGGGGCCTATCGCTCTTTCTCGCTCCATCCCCATTACTGATAACACCACCACTGCTGAGCTTTCAAACAGACTTTCACATATTGGCGCAGAACTTATGGTAGAGACTTTATCCACTCTTGAAAAAGGACAACTTAAACTGACCCCACAATCAGAAGAAGGCATCACCTATGCCGCCAAAATTAGAAAAGAAGAGACCCGCATTGATTGGACAAAACCTGCAGAGTTTATTCATAGGCATATTCGCGCGCTCTCTCCCTCTCCTAGTTGCTGGTGCAATATGAATATCGGTGGACGAGAAGAACGTGTAAAAATTCTTGATAGTCGTTTAACAACAGGTCCTTCTCTTGAAATTGGACGGATAGAACCAGATTCTTTGATTATCCATTGTGGGCAAGGACGGATAGAAATAACCTCTCTCCAAAGATCTGGCGGTAAAATTCTTGAGTGCGCAACCTTTTTGCGAGGTGCTCATATTTCTGCTGTTTTTTAAGATGCCACGTTTTAAACTCACTCTTGAATATGATGGTTCAAATTATGCTGGTTGGCAGCGTCAAGCAAAACTTCACACGATACAAGGAGCTCTTGAACAAGCAATTTTTTACTTTAGTGGACAACAATTGACCATAACAACAGCAGGAAGAACCGATGCGGGCGTACATGCTACGGGACAAGTTGCGCATGTTGATTTTGAAAAAAACTGGTTCTCCCATACTGTGCGTGACGCGCTCAATGCTCTTTTACGTAAACAGGGAGAGGCGATTTCAATCTTAAATGTAGAAAATGTCCCTGATGACTTTGATGCACGATTTTCCGCTGTAAAACGCCATTATCTTTTTAAAATACTTAATCGTCGCTCTCCACCAGCTTTAAATGCCAAACGCGTGTGGTGGATACCAAAACCTCTTCATGCTGAAGCCATGCATGAAGCTGCGCAAAAGCTTGTAGGACAACATGATTTTACAACTTTCCGTTCAGCACATTGCCAAGCCAAAAGCCCTATTCGCACCCTTGAACGTCTCGATATTCAAAGAGAAGGTGAAGAAATTTTCCTTTATGCACAAGCTCGTTCTTTTCTTCATCATCAAATCCGTTCATTCGCAGGAAGCCTCATGGAAGTGGGTATTGGACGTTGGACAGCTCAAGATCTCGAAACAGCTCTTCATGCTAAAGATCGTAAACGTTGTGGTGTTGTTGCCCCCCCCTCAGGACTTTATTTAACCAAAGTAGAGTATTAATTATCCTTCAAGAGTGAGCATCTCAAAAGTCGTTAAGGCAGTTTATAAAAAGAACGAATTTCTTCAAAAGCTTCTGCTGCTGTATTAACAAATTTCACAAAATTAATATCAGTAGGAGAAATTGTACCTTGTGCAGACAGATACTCAAAATTGACAGTATTGCTCCAAAATTCTTTGCCAAACAATAAAATTGGTACCTGTTTCATACGCCCCGTCTGTACTAAAGTTAGCGTCTCAAACAGTTCATCCAGAGTTCCAAATCCGCCAGGGAAAATGGCTAGGGCTTTCGCTCGTACTAAAAAATGCATTTTGCGCATCCCCAAATAGTGGAAATTAAAACACAAATGCGGTGACACATACGAATTAGGCTCCTGCTCATGTGGTAAAATAATATTCAAGCCAATCGTTGGGGCACCAACATCACAAGCACCACGATTTCCCGCCTCCATGATTCCTGGTCCGCCCCCCGTAACAACCACAAATTCACGATATTGTGTCGTAGCAGAATAGAGTGAGCACAAACGCGCAAACTCTCTTGCTTCATCGTAATAATGTGACATAGCATGCAAATTTTTCTTTTGTATTTCATTTTTTGCAGCCCACGCTGCTTGCCCAGGTTCAGGAATACGCGCACCACCAAACAAAACAACTGTTGATTGAATATCATATTCTTTAAGGGTTATTTCCGGCTTTAAAAATTCAAGACTAATACGTTGTGAACGCAGCTCTGGACGCATCATAAAATCTTGATCGATATAGGCTAAACGATAAGTAGACGAACGCACCTGTGCTGAATTAGAGACTTTATGGATCTGTTGTAGAGCATCCTTCGTATGGAGAAGTGGCGTCCAGTTTTCTTGCTCCCTTTTTCTTTTTTCTTTACAGCTTTTTTTCATGCACCTGTCCTACTTCCTCATCGTTTTATTGACTGAACACATTTCTTCGCGTAGTTCATAGAGAATAAATCTTGAAGCTTTCAACTTGTTTAACGGAACTCTCGTCATGACCCATATCACACAACTTGAAATTATTATCGAACAAGCTTTTGACGATCGCGATTCTATCGATACTACCACAAAAGGCGAAATACGTGAGAGTGTTGAACATGCATTGAACCTTCTTGATAAAGGTGAAATCCGTGTTGCAGAACGACAAAAAAATGGACAATGGCATGTTCATCAATGGTTGAAAAAAGCGGTTTTACTCTCTTTTCGGCTTAATCCTATGCAAATTATTACTGGTGGAATCAATGGGACACATTGGTGGGATAAAGTTCCTTCAAAATTCTCTGGTTGGCAAGAGGCAGATTTTAAAAGTGCTGATTTCCGTTCCGTTCCTGGAGCCATTGTACGTCATTCTGCTTACATTGCACCCAATGTTATATTGATGCCATCCTTTGTCAATCTTGGTGCTTTTATCGATGAGGGCACAATGGTTGATACATGGACCACCGTTGGTTCTTGTGCACAAATTGGTAAACATGTCCATCTTTCTGGCGGTGTTGGTATTGGAGGTGTTTTAGAACCACTGCAAGCAAATCCAACAATCATTGAAGATCATTGCTTTATCGGTGCTCGCTCTGAAATTGTTGAAGGCTGTATTATCCGTGAAGGTGCTGTTTTGGGAATGGGAGTCTTTATTGGAAAATCAACAAAGATTATTGACCGTACAACAGGTGAAATTTTTATTGGTGAAGTACCAGCCTATTCAGTGGTTGTACCAGGTTCTCTCCCCGGAAAACCTTTACCAAATGGTGAAGCAGGCCCAAACCTTTATTGTGCTGTTATTGTAAAACGCGTTGATCAAAAAACACGAGAAAAAACATCTATTAATGATCTTTTACGTTCTTAGACACAAGATTAATTCATAATAATATTTCATCGTTTTTTAACTTGAATAATAACCTCGAATACAAGGATTCTCTCATTTCAAATCCTTTCATAGTGAATCAATCACTATCATTTCCTTGCTCGTTACAAACACAGTTGGTATGTGGGTAAGAAACACTTCAAGAAAAGAGTGAAATACCTTTAATGAATTCTCTCAAGTGATAAGGACTGTCATAATATTTTGAGCTGAAAAAGAGTATGATAGGTGCGCTTTGCACCTTTCTGACGCGTAAAAGCGGTAATGCCAAATGGATTTTATATCATTCACAGTGTATTTTACGTTATATTTTTCATAGCCCCCGTTGTGAAATGGAGTTTGATGTATTGAGTGATGATTTACGAAAACGAGCACGCCAATATGCAACATAAATGTATTTTGTTTAAAGCATTCTGTTTTACGTGAGAAAGTGATACCATTATGCAATACACAAGAACATGAAGCACGACGCAATTCTATTTAAAAGTGTTCTTTAAACACCTGAACCAATCGACAAAAGCAAAAGCGCAATCAATGAGAGAAAATACCCCTTTTTTCATTATTTGTTCATTTTGAGCGCTTGAATAAATGCCGATTGTGGAATTTCTACTTTTCCAAATTGGCGCATCCGCTTTTTGCCTTCTTTTTGCTTTTCCAAAAGTTTGCGCTTACGCGTAACATCACCCCCGTAACATTTCGCTGTTACATCTTTACGCAAAGCACGAATCGTTTCGCGCGCTATAACTTTACCACCAATAGCCGCTTGAACTGGAATCTGAAACATATGCTGAGGAATAAGATCTTTCAGTTTTTCACACATTGAACGCCCGCGCTTTTCTGCAATCGTGCGGTGAACAAGCATCGATAATGCATCAATAGGCTCTCCATTCACCAAAATAGACATTTTAACTAAATCACCTTCTGCATAATCTGTCATTTGATAATCAAAAGAAGCATAACCCTTTGAAATCGATTTTAGCCGATCATAAAAATCAAAAACAACTTCATTCAGTGGTAAATCATACGTTACCATAGCACGGGTTCCAACATAGGACAAACCAACCTGTACCCCACGCCGCTCTTGGCATAGCTCTAAAATTGAACCAAGATAATTATCAGGAGTCATGATTGTCGCTCGAATCCATGGTTCTTCTATGGAAGAAATTTTAACCACATCAGGCATATCCGCTGGATTGTGCAACTCTTTAACAGAACCATCATTCATATTCATGCGATAAACAACTGAAGGTGCTGTCGCAATTAAATCCAAATTAAACTCACGCTCTAATCGCTCTTGAATAATTTCAAGATGCAGAAGTCCCAAAAAACCACAGCGAAAACCAAATCCCAAAGCCGCAGACGTTTCCATTTCAAAAGAAAAACTCGCATCATTTAAGCGTAATTTGCCCATGGCTGCACGCAAATCATCAAAATCAGCAGCATCAATTGGAAAAAGTCCACAAAAGACAACCGGTTGCGCCGGCTTAAAACCAGGCAAAGCATTTTCACAAGGACGACGCTCTTCAGTAATCGTATCCCCAACCCGTGTATCTGCTACCTCTTTGATAGAAGCAGTGATAAAACCAATCTCGCCTGGTCCTAATTCATCAACCTGTACCATTTTAGGTGTAAAAACCCCAACGCGCTCAACTGGATATTTTGCACCTGTACCCATCATACGAATGGTTTGGCCTTTTTTTAAAATACCATCTATCACCCGTACCAAAACAATGACACCAAGATATGCGTCATACCAGCTATCAACCAACATTGCTTTCAAGGGATTTGCAACATCGCCTGTATGTGGAGGTGGTAATTGTGCAACAATTGCCTCCAGAACATCAGGAACACCCAAACCTGTTTTTGCTGATATTTCTACTGCTTGAGATGTATCAATGCCTATCACATCTTCAATTTGTTCTTTAACACGCTCAGGTTCTGCTGCTGGAAGATCAACTTTATTGAGAACAACAACCAACTCATGGGAATTATCAATGGCTTGATAAACATTTGCTAACGTCTGCGCCTCTACGCCTTGGCTTGCATCCACCACCAACAGAGAACCTTCACAAGCTGCCAGTGAACGCGAAACCTCATAAGCAAAATCCACATGACCTGGTGTATCCATAAGATTTAAAATATAGGTTTCACCATTCTTTGCCTTATAGTGTAAACGTACCGTCTGTGCTTTAATAGTAATTCCACGTTCACGCTCAATATCCATGGAATCGAGTACTTGTTCTTTCATCTCACGTGTATCAAGCCCACCTGTTATTTGAATCAAACGATCAGCTAAAGTTGATTTGCCGTGATCAATATGCGCCACGATGGAAAAATTACGAATATAATTACGATCTATTGTCATATAAGGCGATTTAGCAAAGAATAATACAAAACGCAAAGACCAATTATGTTCCGGCTTCTATCAAAAGAATATAAACCTAAAAATCTTCTCAAAACACAACTTTTTATAGCCTAAAAAATGAGGCTTTTGTTTGCTAAATTAAATCCAAGGGTGATAAAATGATCCTTTCACATCTTATTTGATAACTCATATCTGTAGTAAGCCGGCACCATCACACACTTTGCCAGCCTCCAATATTACGACGATCCTTTACACTTGAAAAATTTTATAAGAGATATGCTTTTCTTGTACAGTCTTTACCCACATGCCCCCACCCACTTGTGATGTGTAAGCAAGTGATTTGGATTGATTTAACATGAAAATGATTTGACGTGAGAAAATTTTACGGTATTCAGGGTTCTAATTCAATTGTGAATAATGCTATATTATAATTATAAATCAATGTATTATCATATTTATATGATGGGCGTGTATATCACTTAGGCTTGCAATAAATTCGCAAGAAATGCTTTTTTATTTGTACGCAATAATCTTCTTTTTTAGCAATCTTATATAAGATAACATGAATATCGAGGGAGTTTCTTCTTAATTTTTAAAACTTTAGAAATAGGCTTTATTGAGCAAAGTTTTTATGTCCTTTTTATACAACTCCTCCCTTCCTTCATTAAATATAAAACACACAAATCCTCTTCGATTCATTGGATAACGCATTGATTTATAATGATCGTTTATTGTTTTGCAATTTAAATTAAAGCTCTGAATATCGCGAGCTTCTCTCATTTTAAATCTTCTCATAATGAATCAATAAATTTTTTGCTCCCCATTATAAAACAGAGCTAGTGTATGGATAAAAACGTTTAAGAAATGAGTAAAAATACCTCTCTCTTTCAAATGCCAAAAGCTATCGTAATATTGAGAACAGATAAAGAAAATGCTCGTGCCTTTTATTTTAAGTAAAATGATGATGCTCTGTGGTTTTTCTATACTTCATGCAAACCGTCAATGAATATGATGTATATTGAGAAAATTATCTTTTAAAAAACGCTTTAATGTACAACGTTATGGGGATACTTTGGGCGTTCTATTTTGCGTGAGAAGCGTAACTCTATTAAAGGACAAAAGAAATAACGTGCGACAGTGCGTAATTTTCATTATTCAAAAACATTACCGTAGATGTTTTTGAAAGTTGTTAAAGCCGAATTTAAAGATGAGCGTTAATTTTTACCTTTATATCACCTCATGCTTTGGCTCAATGAAGGTTGTCTGCCCGGTTCAGAAATCTGACAAACAGATAGAAGCATACTATTTCTCCACTTTGGCATGCAAAAGCTGGAATAATTTATAGAACTTCTTAATCATCTTAGTATTAAAAAAGCTCCAAAAATGAAAACTCTACAAGCAAAAATCTCATGTAATAAAATCATAATAAAAAAATGTATAGCTAATCAATTTTTTTAATTGCTTTATTTTTTTTACGCCATTGTGAAGGTTGTAATTCAGCCACAATTATCCCAATCAGAATAAGCAAACCGCCCAATAAAGCTAAGGGAGATAAATGTTCGCCAGCCAAACGCCCAACAATACCAGCCCATACCGGTTCACCTGCGTAAATGAGTGTCGCACGCGTAGGGGAAATAGACTTTTGTGCCCAATTCATAGCTAATTGAATGATGGCACTCATTAATGCCAATCCTATACCAATATTAAACCACACCCACGAAAATTCAGGGATGCTTTCACCCATCAAAGGCATACAAGCAAATGAAAAAAAACCACTAAAAAATAACTGAATAATGGTTACACGCCGACTATCAACCTTGTTCGCAAAAATTCCGATGAGTATGACTTCTCCAGCAATCGCTAAAGCGCCTAACAAAGTTAAAATTTCGCCTTTTGAAAAATCAAAATTTCCCGGCTTTTGTCCTGAAATAAATACAAGCCCAATAAAAGCGAAAATAATACCAATCCAACAAGCTAAACGGGGAGGTTTTTTAAAAACAATCCATTGCAAGATTGGAACCATCGGTACATAAAGCGCTGTGATAAAAGCTGACTGACTACTAATAATTGTTTGAAGTCCAGCTGCTTGAAAAGCATAACCAAAAAACATGGCTAAACCTATCGCCATCCCAGCGAAAACTTCATAAACAGTTATACCTTTTATAGAGCGCCAAAAAATTACCCCACATATAAGAGATGCAACAATAAAACGAAATCCAACAAAAAACAGAGGACCACTATAGCGTACCGCAATGTGAATGACTAAAAATGTAACGCCCCACAATATTGTCGCAGTAAATATTGCCAATTCTGGCTTACTTAATAAAGGATATTTAAACTGTTTTAGATTCACCATGAAAAACTTTCTCTTCCAATTTTCCCCACAATTTATGAAACAATAAGCGTTCCAACTCCCTGTTCGGTAAACAGCTCTAGTAAAACAGAATGAGGAGTTTTACCATTTAAAATGACAACACCTTCCACGCCATTTTGAAGGGCTTTTATACAAGTCTCTACTTTTGGAATCATGCCTCCTGAAATTGTCCCATTTTTAATAAATTTCTCAGCTTCAGCAACTGTCAATTCTTTTAAAAGTTTACCCTGTTTATCCAAAACACCAGGAACATCAGTGAGAAATAAAAGGCGTTTAGCCTCTAATGCACCAGCAATAGCTCCAGCAAAAATATCAGCATTGATATTATAAGTTTTACCATCGCGTCCTGGAGCTACAGGAGCAAGAACTGGTATCATTTCAGAAGATGCTAAAAGATCTAGCAATGTGCGGTCAACTTCAACAGGCTCACCAACAAACCCCAAATCTAAAACACGTTCAATATGCGAATCAGGATCAATGACAGTTTTATAAGCCTTTTCGGCAAAAACCATATTGCCATCCTTGCCGCATAATCCTATTGCCCATTCACCCTCAGCATTGATGAGAGCAACAATTTCTTTATTTATGGAACCCGCTAAAACCATTTCAACCACTTCAACGATCCGCTCATCGGTTACCCGTAGTCCGTTTTCAAATCGTGATTCAATCCCCATTTTCATTAAAATTTCAGCAATTTGAGGACCACCACCATGAACAACAACAGGATTAATCCCCGATTGCTTTAATAGAGCAATATCACGCGCAAATGCTCGCCCCAAAGCAGGATCACCCATAGCATGGCCGCCATATTTTACCACGACCGTTTCATTTTCATATTTTTGCATATAAGGTAAAGCAGACGATAAAAATGCTGCTTGTTTTTCCAAAACATCTACATCACCGTTTTTAGCATCATCCATCAATAGAGCCTCCTCATCACTTTTTACCATCTCTTAATGAAATTTAGGAAAAGTGAAAACAATAAAACCAAACTTTACTCTATCCACCCCCTCCCCTGAAAATCGTCAATTTTCCTCTAAATTACGAAAAAGGAATAGCAAAATGAAATACAAAAAACTTCCTTTAAAAATTGACAGCGAAAAATTAAACAAAATAGACGTAAAAAAATGTCATTATTTTATGATCTTATATATAAAATTGAAAAGCAAAATTTTGAAGCTAAGCCGTACATTCAACTCATTAGTTTATCCCTATGGATACTTAACAATGAATAGGAATATATACAACCATTGATTTTGTAAGATAAAAATAAAGTTTCTTATAATAATAAAATTAACATATTCCCAAGATAAGAAATCACTCAACTGCTTTATAGCTTATCCCAATAAACTATAACTTTGGTTTTAAAAATTTGACTTTTTCTCAATCATTAAACATGAGGAAATGTCAATTGAACGCTCCTCATGGAGAATCATAATAAGTTGATTTATAATCATAATTTATCTTTTTATATCGTAAAATCGAAAAAAGGCTTTGCAAAATTATCATATATTGTGACTTTATTTCGATAACTCTTCAGAAGCATCTTCGTAAAAGCATTTAATTGTTTAGATTACTCTCTTCGTAAGGTTTTATAAAACTTCTCATTTTTCATGATCGGTCATTAAGTTTTTCTTTCTGCATAGCGATACATGCTTGAATTATTCAATGTTTTGTAGAATTTTTAATTCTTTTAATTATGTTATTTTATGAAAAAAGATTCATTTCGTATACTTCTCTTTCCATATCACTAACAATTTCAATAATATGTCGTGCTGTTTTCTAAGCATATTGTGCTATTTTTTTATTGTATTTGTTTTTTCTTTTTAAAGGTAACTTCCTCTATCTTCCCACCAACTTTTTATTATGCCAATAAATTCAATTAAGTGAATTCCATCGAATCTGTTTCCCCACAAGAGAGATACATCGAATACCTCAAAAAGTGTTTTGTTATGTCTTCTTTAGCATTCAACACACATTATCTCATTCCACAATTTCTTTGGAACAAAATAAACTTGATTATAGCGTTTTTATTATCTGGAAGAACTATTTATGACATCAGAAATACAAAACTAAATCCGCATCTAAAAAGACATGATTACTGCTAAAAGCTAAGATGAGGCATGTAAAAGCTATTCCGAACAAAATAACCCTTATTTTAAAGGAAGCAGTGATTAAAACTATGAAAAATGCCAAAAATAAAATCGGTTATAAGAAGTTGATACTTTATTTGAAAAAGATGGATTGCCTAACAGCTTATTTAGCGTTTCTTGGCAAGCCGCTACCTATTTTATAGTTTTATTATAGAGCCTTTAAAAAGAAATTTTGAGTGAAAAAATAAACACCAAAAATACTGAATGCATAAAGGCAGTTATCATGACACTGGCAATATTTATTATCAATCACTCAATTGCGTTCTTATATGGATAAGCCCTTTTTAAAATGTCATAGACACTCAAAAATAAGACTTATCCATAAAACTCATGAAATATAAAAACTATCAGCAGCAGGAGTTTATCCTAAATTAGCTGTCTCTCTCTTTTCTTTTCAAGAAAAAATGCTTTTCAAAGATAATGAGACAATAGAAAGCTTAATGAAAATAACTTTCCCACAGTTCTCTCTAATTATTCTGAGAACATTCACATAATTTTAACCAGAAATATTTTCAAAAAATTCTTTCATACGTGAAAAAAAACCATGTGATTGCGGTGAATTTTCATGATTTGAGAGTTTCTCAAATTTTTGCAACAATTCACGTTGTTCCTGCGTTAATTTCTGCGGTGTCTCAATCGTGATATGGATGTAAAGATCACCCCTTGCTTGCTGACGGCGCAACATGGGCATACCTTTGCCTCTAAGGCGGAATTGACGTCCATTTTGTGTCCCTTCTGGAATCTTAACGCGTGCTTTAACACCATCAAGGTCGGAAACTTCAAACTCTCCTCCTAAAGCAGCTGTTACCATTGAAATAGGAACGCGACAGTGAAGATCTGCTCCTTCTCGCTGAAAAAACTCATGCGGTTTAATGGAAAGGAAAATATAAAGATCACCATTGGGGCCACCACGAATACCAGCATCACCCTCACCAGAAAGGCGAATACGCGTTCCATCTTCAATACCAGCTGGAACATTTACGCTTAATGAACGTTTTTTCTCTATACGCCGTGTCCCCTGACATTTGGGGCATGGATCCGTAATAGTTTCACCACGTCCATGACATGTAGGACATGTCCGCTCAATAGAAAAGAACCCCTGTGCAGCACGCACACGACCAGATCCATGACATGTTCCACAAACTTGCGGCTTAGAGCCTTTTCTCGCTCCTGATCCTTCACAAACATCACACGTAACGGAACTGGGAATATTAATTTCTGCAGTTTTTCCTGAAAATGCTTCTTCTAAAGTCACTTCCATATTATAACTCAAATCTGCGCCACGTTCGCGACTATCACCACGCTTACGGTGTGTCCCTCCCATAATCTCACCAAAAAAGTCTTCGAAAATATCCGCAAATCCACCACCAGCAGCAAAACCACCAAAGGGATTTGCTCCCCCTTGACCACCGCTATTTTCAAAGGCCGCATGGCCAAATCGATCATAAGCAGCACGCTTCTGGGGATCTTTAAGAACTTCATAGGCTTCGCCAATTTCTTTGAATTTTCGCTCTGCCTCTTTATCCCCCGCGTTGCGATCAGGATGATATTGCATTGCCAACTTACGAAAAGCAGATTTCAACTTTTTATCATCACATTCGCGAGTCACGCCAAGAATTTCATAATAGTCAACCTTCATCATGTATTCCTGATAATTTTTCTGTCATCCATCTTTATGGATAATATTGCTTTTAATTTATATTTTTAGCAACAAAGTTGCAACTTATCTCAAATAATAAAGCCCAGCCTTATATTTCAAAGGCCGGGTTTATCAATTAATCAACACATATGCTGACACTATTTCTTCTTATCATTAACTTCTTCAAAATCAGCATCAACAACATCATCATTCTTTGCCTCTGTTTCAGTGTCAGCGCTCGCTGCTTGTGAGGCTTCGTACATAGCCTGTCCAAGCTTCATACTGACTTCTGCTAATTTTTGCATCTTTGTTGTTACTTCTTCCGTATCACTGCCTTCAAGCGCAGATTTCAAATCAGATATTGCTGTTTCAATCTGTCCCTTTTCTTCAGCTGATACTTTATCGCCATATTCATTGAGCGACTTTTCAGTTGAATGAATAAGAGCCTCCGCTTGATTTCTAGCTTCAACACCTTCACGGCGTTTTTTATCCTCAGCCGCGTGCTCTTCTGCATCCTTTACCATTTTTTCAATATCAGCATCACTTAAACCACCTGATGCCTGAATACGAATTTGATGCTCTTTACCTGTTCCCTTATCTTTGGCTGAAACATTAACAATACCATTCGCATCGATATCAAAAGTAACTTCAATTTGAGGTATACCACGTGGGGCTGGAGGAATACCAACAAGATCAAATTGAGCCAATAACTTATTATCACTTGCCATTTCCCGTTCACCTTGAAAAACACGAATCGTCACAGCACTCTGGTTATCATCAGCTGTCGAAAAAACTTGCGATTTTTTCGTCGGGATAGTGGTATTGCGCTCAATAAGGCGTGTGAAAACCCCACCCAAGGTTTCAATACCCAAAGATAAAGGTGTTACATCTAGCAACAATACATCTTTGACATCGCCTTGCAATACACCTCCTTGGATGGCAGCACCCATTGCGACCACTTCATCAGGATTAACGCCTTTGTGGGGATCCTTGCCAAAAAAGCTCTGCACAACTTGCTGAATCTTGGGCATACGTGTCATACCACCCACTAAAACAACTTCGTCAATTTCACCAGCCTTTAATCCAGCATCTTTCAACGCAGCTTTACAAGGCTCGATGGTACGCTGCACTAAATCATCAACCAGAGATTCAAATTTTGCCCGAGTCAATTTCATTGTTAAGTGCTTGGGACCGGATTGATCTGCCGTGATAAATGGTAAATTGATTTCTGTTTGCTGTGACGAAGAAAGCTCAATTTTTGCTTTTTCTGCCGCTTCTTTTAAGCGCTGTAAAGCGAGTTTATCATTTTTCAGATCAATTCCTTGCTCTTTTTTGAATTCATCTGCAAAATAACCGACCAAGCGCATATCAAAGTCTTCACCCCCTAAAAACGTATCCCCATTGGTTGATTTAACTTCAAAAACGCCATCTCCAATTTCAAGGACTGAAATATCAAATGTACCACCACCAAGGTCGTAAACAGCTATTGTCTTTCCGTCTTTTTTGTCCAAACCATAAGCTAAAGCAGCAGCAGTTGGCTCATTAATAATCCGTAAAACTTCAAGTCCAGCAATTTTACCTGCATCTTTCGTGGCTTGACGTTGCGCATCATTAAAATAAGCAGGAACCGTAATAACGGCTTGTTCAACTTTTTCACCAAGATAAGATTCTGCTGTTTCCTTCATCTTTTGCAAAATCATAGCTGAAATTTGTGACGGAGAATATTTCTTTCCCGCCTCTTCAACCCATGCATCACCATTGTCACCTTTAACAATTTTATAAGGAACAAGCGCTTTATCTTTTTCAACCATAGGGTCATCAAAACGGCGCCCTATCAAACGTTTAACTGCAAAAACTGTCCCTTCAGGATTTGTCACCGCCTGCCGTTTAGCAGGCTGCCCAACAAGCCGCTCCCCCCCATCAGTAAAGGCAACAACGGAAGGTGTTGTTCGCGCTCCTTCTGAGTTTTCAATAACTTTTGCGTTTTTGCCATCCATAACAGCCACACAAGAGTTCGTTGTCCCCAAATCAATACCAATTACTTTTGCCATATTATAATCTCCATTCAGCAAGCTACCTCAACCTTCATAAAGCATCTTTTTAAGATAGCTCCTCATAACACCTAAAGCCCGTATATTGCTTCAAGCAATATAAATAATAATAAACTGCAAGTCGCAACAAGCCTTGCTGCCTCGTATATAAGAACAGGCTTTTATTGCTACAAGAGAATAATGAGAGAAACATCTCCAAAATAAAAAATTTATTTTAAAATAGGCACTCTAATGACCCATAAATACCATATTTATGAGAGACTTGAGAGCATAATATATTTTTCTTGCAATTCTCAAAAAATATATCTTTCTATAAAAATTAAAAAATAAAAGAATGATTGCACTCTCGCTCTTGATCTTCTCATCATTGATAAAATCATACTCACGTAAAAGCTTTTTAAAAGGCGAATAATTTATATCACAAATATTATAAATTTTCCTTGGACTAAAATAGTCATCATATCTAATGCTCATATCAGTAAAGGTATTATCTATCGATCTCCTTTCAAAAATTCTCCTTCTAACGGTCTCATTGTTTGCGGCTATTTGAAATCTGTGCTTTAAATTCATCTAAAGCGTTTTTTCTTAACTGTATAATTTTGAACTTTGAAAATATATAAAAATACCTCTGTATAAACGCTTTAAAATGCCAAGAGCTGTCATAATATTAAAATTGGTAAAGTAGTTGATGATTGTTCTGTATTATATCTTCATTAAGTAAAATAGTAGTGCATCATAGATTTTATACCATTTGCAAATACTATTTATGAGATGAACACGGAAGCGTTAAGAGGTGTGTTGTCATTGTAAATCTTACTGTCTTCTTTTAAATTTCAAGAATTCTATGATTTTTATATTCAAATCAATTTCATTTTAGCATTTCTTTCTTTTATTTTAAATAAAAGCTCTGCTAAAATAAAAATATTCAAAGTGTGAATCTTATGAAGGAGGGTAAATCAATGATGACATCTATTATTAAAAAAATAACAAATCTCATCTTTAAGAATATAATACATACACAATATCCATACAAAAAGGTTATCATAAATATCGTGTGTGCTCTTCTCTTTGCTGGTATAACCTTGCCAGCAGGTGCTCAGCAATATAAACTTGGCGACATAGAAATTCTCAATCCTTGGACACGCGAAACACCTAGAGGTATAAGAGTTGGTAGCGGTTATCTCTACATTATTAATCACAGTAATACCCCAGACCGTTTGGTTTCTATTTCCACAAACGGAGTAAAAACAACAGAGATACACTCTATGGCTGTCGTTAATGATATTATGAAAATGGAAAAAATGCACAATGGCATTGAAATTCCGGGAAATGGCGAAATCACGCTTAAGCCTGGCGGTGATCATATTATGTTCATGGGGCTTTCACAACCATTTAAGTTAGGTGATAAAATTAGCGCAAAATTAACATTTGAGAAAGCAGGAACCATTGATGTTGATTTCTCTGTAAACGCTATGAAAGTACCATCACCTTCTAAATCCTCTCCTGTTCACTAAGCTCCTTTTATTATAAATACACACTTTATAAAATGAAGAAGCGTGAAATTTTTTACGCTTCTTTATTTTTTGTTTAATGCCATCAGTAAAAAATTATCCCCTTTGATGAATTAACTATGGTCAATTTCAGGAATACGTAAAACTTGTCCAGGATAAATTTTATCGGGAGATTTTAGCATTGGCTTATTGGCTTCAAAAATAAATGTGTTTTTATTACCTTGCCCTTTTCCATAAACCTCTTCAGCAATTTTCCAAAGATTATCACCAGATTTAACCTCATAAAAGCGAGAAGTTTTTCTAGGCGTTGTATCTATAACCTTTAATTGATTAACATCTACAGAAGAGATACCTTGTGAATTGCCAACAACCAGCAGTGCTTTTTCAAGTGTTTCCCTATCTGGAACTTCACCGCTTAAAATAGCTTTACCGTCTTCAACTTGAATATTGACTTTTTCTGTACCGAGTTGAAAATGATCAAATGCTCTCTTAAAATCCTTTTCTTTTGGTTCATGGTCCCCAATACCTAACTTTTCCCCTACGGTTTTAATAAAATTAAAAAATCCCATTACGACCTCCTTTCGTGTAGCAGAAACAAATTTTTGTGCATATATTGCCACATTCTTTTCTTTGCTCTTAAAACACATAGGCAGATTTTCTAAACTTCAACAATCAAAACTACATCTGTTCAATTATGAGACAAATACAATAATAAACTTTGTAATAAACCTTGATAAAAAAAGCCTTTATGAAAATTTTCTCTCAAATGAAGGGATCTTAATAGACGTAGAAACATTATAAATTATGAAAGCAAAACAAGATTTTACAGTAATGACAAAAGGTTTTTTACTTTGCTACAATTTGTATCATATTTGTTTTGCAAAAAAAATATGAACTCCCATATAAATAAGTGTGGGTAATTTGCTACCACAGCAATAGAAAGGTCTAAGAAACCATGAAAGATACACCAACAATCACGCAAACGATTGTACTTGTTGATGATGATCGCAATATTTTGACATCTTTATCTTTTGCGCTTGAGACAGAAGGATATCGGGTTGAAAGCTATACAGATGGAGCATCTGCACTCAAGGGTCTCACACTTCACCCTCCACACTTAGCTATTTTTGATATTAAAATGCCCCGAATGGATGGGATGGAACTTTTGCGTCGTTTGCGTCAAAAATCTGATCTTCCAGTTATTTTTCTTACCTCTAAAGATGATGAAATTGATGAATTATTTGGTCTCAAAATGGGAGCTGATGATTTTATTACTAAACCTTTCTCCCAACGTCTTCTTATTGAACGCGTGAAAGCTATTTTACGCCGTTCTAATGCACGTAACCAACCGCTTTCTACAGGAACTTCTTCCACCTCTTCTCTCAAACGCGGAGATCTTGTGATGGATCAAGAACGCCACACCTGTACATGGAAAGATAAACCTGTTATTTTAACCGTTACGGAATTTTTGATTCTGCAAACCTTAGCACAAAGACCAGGAGTTGTAAAAAGTCGTGATGCTTTAATGGATGCTGCTTATAGTGATCAAGTCTACGTAGATGATCGCACCATTGATAGTCACATTAAACGTCTGCGTAAAAAGTTTAAACAAGTGGATGATGATTTTGCAATGATTGAAACACTTTATGGTGTAGGTTATCGTTTCCACGAGGTATAAAACTACTTTGTCGCAAAAATTTGAATGGCAATCAAATCGATGACAGACAATTCTCAACTGGAAACTTTACAAAAAACAACCGTTAATGGTACATCCTCAACGCCATTTCTTATGTTCGCTCGTTTGCATCTTCGAACACAACGTCTCTTTAGACAATTGCTTTTTTCCAGCCTCACACGTCGCATTGTTATATTAAACATTGCTGCTCTTGCTGTTTTAGTTACAGGCATTTTATACCTTAACCAATTTCGCGATGGTTTAATTGAAGCAAAAATCAAAAGTTTATGTACCCAAGGAAAAATTATTGCTGGGGCTATTGCTGCTTCTGCAACAGTAGATACAAATTCTATCCTCATTGACCCTCAAAAACTCTTAGAGTTACAGACTGGTGAAAGCGTTACACCCGCTCCTCAATCAACCGATTCTTGGGATTTTCCTATTAACCCTGAGCAAGTTGCCCCTCTTTTACGGCGTCTTATTACACCTAAAACGACAAGAGCACGTATCTATGATCGTGATGCTACTCTCCTTCTTGATTCGCGCGTTCTTTATTCTAGTGGAGAAGTTTTTAGTTATGATTTACCCCCACTTAAAACAGAACAAAACATGTGGGATCGCCTTACTTCATGGTATTCAAGCGCATTTTATGGCAAAGGTATTGCTCTTGACAGAGAACAAACAAAAACCAGTGGTATTGCTTATCCAGAAGTGTACCGCGCATTAAACGGATCTCTTGCTACGGCTAAAAGACGCAACAGACAAGGGCAATTAATTGTTTCTGTTGCCGTTCCTGTTCAACGCTATCGCGCAGTGGTTGGAGCTCTTCTTCTTTCAACCACTGGTTCCGATATTGATAACATTGTAAAAGGCGAAAGACTGGTTATCTTTAAAGTTTTTGCCGTTGTAGGTAGCGTACTTTTGGTTCTTTCTCTCTTTTTGGCCCATACGATTGCCCATCCATTAAGTAAATTATCTGCCTCGGCTAATCGAGTGCGTAATGGTAATAATCAGCGTGTAGAAATTCCTGATTTTTCAATGCGTGAAGATGAAATTGGTCACCTTTCAACTTCTATTCGTGATATGACCAATGCCCTTTATATGCGTATTGAAGCCATTGAACGCTTTGCTGCTGATGTAAGCCACGAATTAAAAAATCCTCTCACCTCTCTACGCAGTGCTGTTGAAACGCTCCCTCTGGCTAAAAATGAAGAAGCACAAGAAAAATTGCTGGAAATTATTCAACATGATGTGCGCCGCCTTGATCGGTTGATTACAGATATTTCTGATGCATCGCGACTCGATGCAGAGCTTGCACGAGAAACCGCAGAGATTGTTGATATGACACCGCTTTTGGAAAGTCTTGTTCATGCTGTTCAGGAAGTGTATCGTAATACGCAAACTATTGATATAAGCCTTAATATTGTCCCACGTTCTCATGGAAAAGCTTATCTTGTATTGGGACATGAACTTCGTTTAGGACAAGTGATTTCAAATCTTCTTGAAAATGCGCGTTCTTTTATTCCTCGGAATCGTGGCAAAATTTGCATTACTATGAAAAGTCATGCTTCAATCCTTATTTTAACCATTGAAGATAATGGCCCAGGTATTCGTTCAGAAAATATTGAACGCATTTTTGAACGTTTTTACACAGATCGACCAAATGAAGATGCTTTTGGACAAAACTCTGGACTTGGCCTTTCTATTAGTCGGCAAATCATCGAGGCTCATAATGGGACAATTACAGCCGAAAATATTATTGATCCTACACTTGGGAAGTGTAAAACTGGTGCACGTTTTACTATCATGCTTCCGCTTGCTAAATAAATCTTTTATCCAAAGTAAAAGACATGAAAACAAAATGTGAAATACTCCACGCAAATTGCCTTCAACTAGGCGGCAAGGGGCTGTTAATTATAGGTCCATCCGGATCAGGAAAATCAACCATCACCCTTTCTTTGCTTGACCGCGCTGAGTGGTCAAAACGTGAAGCGAAGCTTATCAGTGATGATTATACAATGTTGCGTGCGGAAAATGGAAAGCTTCACGGATACACTCCCGATAATTTAGAGGGCGGCATCGAGATTCGTGGCGTTGGTCTTTATATGATAGAATTCAAAAAGCACACAACTATCGATTGTGTTATTTTTCTCGGTCCGGAATATGAACGTTTTTCCACAAATAAAACTTTTCAATTTGAAAATTTGCACATTCCTCTTTTAAAACTTCCCTCTCTTCGTGAAGCCGATTGTACAGCCATTTGTCAAGCTATTGAAGCATTTTTGTTTAGAAAAATATGGCAAAAATCTGTCTAATTTTTTTCTAAAGATAAAAAAATCACAATTTTTGCCTTTTTTTTGCAAATTTTTCTTGGCAGCAAGATAAAGCCTTGTACAATGTCTTTCCCACCAACTATGGTTGGGTCTTATTAGTTAACAGGAGTTTGCGTAAATGATTGGACTCGTGCTTGTAACGCACGGTGAGCTGGCTGTCGAATTTTTACATGCCGTGGAACATGTTGTTGGAGTACAAGAAAAGTTCGCAACAATATGCGTTTATCCCGATGACGATATAGATCAGCGCCGAGGTGATATTATAGCCGCAGTAACCGATACAGATACGGATCATGGCGTCATCATATTAACAGATGTGTTCGGTGGAACACCATCAAATATAGCTATTCCTGCTATTGAAAAAGGACGCGTTGAAATGATTGCGGGTGTTAATTTGCCCATGCTTATTAAACTAATTTCTATTCGCAAATGTCCTGATATTTCATTATCAGACGCGTTAAGAATAGCACAAGAAGCAGGGCGTAAATATATTAATGTACCAAGTATGATTTTATAGCGGATAATAAAATACCAATGTTTTCCAAAGATACCCTCCCATGTATAAGTCGTCATTTCAATATCTGTAATAAACGTGGGTTGCATGCACGTGCTTCTGCAAAATTTGTACAAACTGTTGACAATTTTAATGTTACTGTTGAAGTTGAAAAGGACGGGAAAATTGTTGGCGGATCATCAATTATGGGACTTATGATGCTAGCGGCTTCATCCGGTTGCAACCTCACCATTCGTGTTTCAGGACCAGAAGCAACAGATGCTCTTAATGCTCTTGAAAAGCTCATCAATAACAACTTTGGAGAGGAAAACTAGTGCTTTTTCATCATAAACAAAGATGATAATTCTTAGAAAATAGGAACTTTCGATCATTATTTTGAATTTTAATTTCTCTTCCCGCTTTTATACCAATATTCATATCCATTATAGATTGGCATAATTATCATAAATGTAAAAGCTTATAGTAATTTTGTTATGCTCGATTTTTTTCTTCCTTTCCTAACATTATTTGACCAATTTGAATAGTTTTGGTATTATGGCTATTCCCCGACTTAATCATATAATTAAATTTTTACAGAAAAGAGAACTCTTCACCTTGTATTAAAGTATGCTTTATTTTAGGCTAAAGATAAATGTCAAAATAATTTCGCACATCAAAAATCTATCAACTTTTCTTATTTTCTGCTAACTTTGTAGCCTTTATAATACACAAGTAATCTTCCATTGCACATCATTGTGATACAGATCCTGAAAACGCAATTCTTATCAATATCATAACCATTTTCTTAAAACGAATAAGCTTTGTACGACCATAATTATAGTAAGCATTTTTTAGACATTCTTTTTCTATACTATTGCCTTGTTTTCTGTGGTACGTGCCCCGCCCTTATTATCTATATTGCGCTTGGGATAGCATCTTTCATTATAAGGAGATAATATCATGGGTCGTCTATTTAGTGCTCTTCAGATTCCTCAACAAACGACAAAAGCCCTCGTATCATTGCAAAATGGCTTACCAAAAGCGCAATGGATCAACCCGCAAAATTTTCATGTCACCTTATCTTTTTTTGGCGAAGTTGAAAGCTCCTTAGCAGATGAAATTATGCATACCTTTAACACTATAGAACTTCCTTCTTTTACGCTACAGATAAAAGGTTTTGAAGTTTTTGGTTCAGAAAATGCTCCTCATTCTCTTGTGGTTCGCATTGAACCTTGTGAAAAGCTTACTCTTTTACATGAAAAGATGCAATATATTCGGAATAAATTAGAGTTAAAGCCTGATGAAAGACTGTTTATTCCGCATATCACTCTTGCACGAATATTTGATATTAATCTTAAAGATCTTTCTTCTTATCTATCTTTTCAAGATGATTTTTTTATCCCTCCTTTTGAAGTTGATCATTTTGTTTTATTGTTATCGGCCTCTCCCTTAAATAAGGCTCCCTATATTGTAAAAGGAAGTTGGGCGCTTCAAAGATAAAAGGGTGTTTATAACACCCTTTAAAAACCCTTTAAGAAAAGACTTCATATATGTGTAATTGCAGGGAATACTGCATTTTATGTTGGAGATTTATTATTGATGTGTTTTAAGCCGAATCAGCTTCAACAGAAGCTTCTTTTGCTCCTCCTTTAGCTACACCCACTATAGCTGGACGTAGTACCCTTTCCCCGATAATATAACCTGCCTGAACCACTTGTTGAACAGTATTATCTGGAACATCAGCATTGGGAATTTCAAACATCGCTTGATGAAAGTGAGGATCAAATTTTTGCCCCTCTGGATGAATTTTTTGCACCCCATGACGTTCTAATGCTGCCATCATGGCACGTTCAGTCATTTCAACGCCTTCTGCCAATGATTTCAAACCAGCATCACTCTCCCGTGCACCTTCTGGAATAGCTTCCAAAGCACGATTGAGATTGTCAGAAACCGATAACATATCCCGTGCAAAATTAGCAATGGAATAAGCTCTTGCATCCGCCACATCTCGCATAGTACGGCGTCGAAGATTTTCCATATCTGCAACAAGACGTAAAAGCTGATCTTTCAGTTCTTTATTTTCATCCTGCAAAGACGCTAAAAGATCACTAACCTCATTGCTTTCTGTTTCAACGACTTCGTGTTCCTCTGTTTTATGTGTTTTTAAAAATTCATCGGCTGCCTGTTTAAGTGTATTACGATCAGCTGGATTTTTTAAATCACAATTTTCAAATGAAGCGTCAGTAAATTTGTTTTTTTCATCAGACATAAAAATTTTATTCCTTCATAAGATTCGTTATTCTCGATATCGAAATTCTACAGACAAAAATCAAGGGGTAGCGATGTATATAATACAATGAGCTTTTATAGTACAAATACTTACTTGCATCGTTTTAACGCAATAACTGTGACACAAGTTGAGCTGTATAATCAACCATGGGCACAATCCTTGCATAATTAAGCCGTGTAGGACCAATAACACCTAAAGCACCAATGACTCTTTGTTGTGAATCTCGATAAGGTGCTACAACTAAAGAAGAACCAGAAAGTGAAAATAACTTATTTTCTGAACCAATAAAAATTCTAACCCCAGAACCTTCATCCGTTAAATCGAGAAGCTGTGCCATACTCTCGCGCGTTTCAAGATCATCAAACAAATGGCGTAACCGTTCTAAATCTTCTTCTGCTTTCACATCTTCAAGTAAATTGCTACGCCCGCGAACAATGAGGTGTATTTTATGATCAGCATCTTCTCCTCCCCAAAGAGCTAATCCCGTTTCAACAAGATGATGTGATAAATCATCAAGTGCGGCCCTTGTTTCTGCGCATAAGCGGGCAATTTCCCCTTTAGCTTCACTCAATGTACGCCCTTGAATATGGGCATTGAGAAAATTCGTTGCTTCCGTCAATTGTGCATGGGTAACCCCTTCTGGTAAATGAACAATACGATTTTCAACTTCACCTTGTTGAGTCACCAAAACGGCAAGAGCGTGCTCCCTATCAAGGCGCACAAATTCAATATGTTTCAATGTTCCTTCTTGTTTTGTTGCTAAAACAAGCCCTGCCCCACGTGAAAGATCTGAAAGAACTCGGCTTGCTTGAACAAGAAAATGTTCAACCGATTGTGCATGACCAGCCTCTTTGACTTGCATTTCAATATTTTCTCGCTCTTCGTTTGGCAAATCACCCGCTTCCATAAATGCATCAACAAAAAAGCGTAAACCTGATTGTGTTGGCATTCGACCCGCAGAAACATGTGGTGCATAAATCAAACCGAGGTGTTCAAGATCACTCATCACATTGCGAATCGTCGCAGGCGATAATGTCTGTTGTAAAAGCCGCGAAAGATTCCGTGATCCTACAGGTTCACCATCATTAAGATAAGCTTCAACAATATGGCGAAAAATATCACGCGAACGTTCATCAAGATATTTTAGTTCATTATCAATAGTTTTGTGCTTCATCACAATTGTTTCACTACTTTTAAAATCCTCATCTCTTATATAAGTTTTGCCAAGGTTTGGTCAAATAGTCTAAAGTAGTATAAAAACATATTATCCTATTGAGCTGTAAAATGCTACCTTTCAGAGTGATGCTTGATAAATTACGCAGGAAATATTTTTGTTAGAGTGTGTGAGAAATATTTAAGATTAAGAATTGATCTGTAAAGTGGTCTGCTGTAGGGACTTGTCAAGAGAATCTAGATTGATTAAAAACCGCTGTAAATAGAAAATTTCACCCTTTAGAGCAAGCAGAATGTGTGTGTATGAGCATTTAAACCGTTTTTAGCACAAAAATAATTCCCCTTTCATTTTTGGAGAAATCTATATGAGAAGCATAGCAGATAAAAAACTTGTCATTGCTACACATAACACCGGAAAATTGCATGAAATCACTACTTTAATTACGCCTTTCGGTTTAATAATACAATCGGCAAAAAAACTGGGCTTGCCAGAACCAAAAGAAACGGGAAAAACATTTGAAGAAAATGCTTATATTAAAGCTTTTTCAGCAGCAAAAAAAACAGGACTTCCTGCCCTCTCTGATGATTCAGGCTTAGAGATAGATGCATTGGAGGGTGCGCCAGGCGTTTATACCGCTGATTGGGCAATTCAAGCCGATGGTACACGTAATTTTCCAAAAGCTATGAAAAAAATAGAAAATGAACTCCAAAAAGTCGGAGCACGAGAAAAAAGTCAACGGAAATGCCGTTTTATATCCGTCATTTGCATTGCATGGCCTGATGCTCATGCAGATTACTTCCGTGGATGCGTTGAAGGAACGTTCATTTGGCCTCCACGGGGAGATAAAGGCTTTGGTTTTGATCCTATTTTTTTACCCGATGGATATGAAAATACCTTTGGAGAAATGTCAACAGAGCAAAAACACAACTGGAAACGTAATGATCTTCCCCCTCTTTCACATCGCGCACGTGCTTTCAAACTTTTGGCAGAAAACCTTTTAGCATTCTCATGAATGAACCTTTTGGCATTTACATTCATTGGCCCTTTTGTGTAGCTAAATGTCCTTATTGTGACTTTAATTCGCATGTTCGCATCCATGGTGTTGATCAACCACGTTTTGTCACCGCCTTTAAGCGCGAAATAGAAACGCAATACCACAAAATAGGCCCACGCCATATTACAAGTATTTTTATTGGTGGAGGAACCCCTTCCCTTATGGAGCCGCAAACTGTCGATGCCCTATTGCAAGCACTTGCAAAAAAATGGGTAGTCGATGATAAAGTTGAAATTACATTAGAAGCTAATCCATCCAGTGTGGAAGCAGAGCGCTTTCGTGGATACCGTGCGGCAGGTGTTAATCGCTTATCTCTAGGGATACAAGCGCTCAATGATAAAGTATTGCGCAAACTTGGCCGACTCCATAATGTGGAACAAGCTCTTTGCGCTATTACTTTAGCACGGCAAATTTTTCCACGTTTATCTTTTGATCTCATTTATGCCCGCCCCGAACAAACCCTTGAACAATGGAAATCTGAACTTGTACAAGCAATTGATTTAGCAGCGGACCATCTTTCTCTTTATCAATTGACGATCGAAGAAGGAACCGCCTTTAAACGGCTTCATGATGCAGGAAGACTTATCCTTCCCCCATCAGAGCTAGCAGCAGATCTGTATCATCTTACTCAAGAAATAACGGCACTACATGGACTTCCTGCCTATGAAATCTCAAACCATGCAATGCCCGGTGCCGAATCAGCACACAATCTTCTTTATTGGCGTTATCACCAATATGCAGGCTTTGGTCCAGGAGCACATGGACGTTTCATTGAGCATACACCGAATCATTCCTCTTTCTGTTCAAAAACATTGTCATCACACCTTGAAAACCGCGAACGTTATGTCACAATAAATGAAAAGCATCCCGAACAGTGGCTTAATTTGGTAGAAACAACAGGACATGGCTGTATTGAAACGGAACATTTAACCACTGAACAACAGGCAAATGAAATGCTCCTTATGGGATTACGCCTTTGCGAAGGCTTAGAACTTATACGCTATGAAACCTTAAGCCCTAAACGCATTCCAATGGAAAAACTGATCGATTTACAACACCAAGAATTGATAGAAATGGTGGATAACCAACGCTTAAAAGCAACAACCAAAGGACGTATTGTTCTTGATCACATCATCAGCCAACTCGCAAACTAAAGTTTTTATAACAACATACTTATTTTAATCATAATTATCATTTTTCACAGCAAAGGTGAGATTAGAATATCGTGAGATTCTCTCATTTCAAAACTATTTATAGCAAGCTAGTTACCGCCATTTGCTTACACCTTAAAAAGGGAGAAGCATGTGGATAAAAACTATAAAAAAGGAGTAAAAAGGCCTCTTATGAACACTCTTAAGTGCTAAAAGCTATTGCAATATTTTGAGCTAGAAAGTGTATGGTGCTCTAACTTTATTTTTCATAAACATAAAGATGGGGAGGCATTATAGATTTTATATTACAACATTCATAAGCACCGTAGTAGCACAAATGTGACAAACATTGAGAAAATTTCTTTAAAACAAGTATGTGAATGCATAATACGATAATGTATTGTTCTTTATGAAATCGTGGCACCATTTAAAGAACCAGAGAAATAAGCATGAAGCCATGCATCAGTCTCTGATTATTTAAAAAGATATTACTCTAGTTACTTTTGAAAACCGTAAAGCCGAATAAAAAAGAAAGTAAAAAAAGCACGCTGATTTTCACCTTTATACCTTTTATATTTTCCCTCAATGAGGTTATGTTTGTATGTCTGTTTCAGAGATTATAAAAAATAGATATACACAATGCTTTTATCCTATTCTGGCATGTAAAAGCTGTTATCGCAAAAAATACTGAACCAATATTTATTTGAGATACGCGGCCGTATGATCGGTATTAATTTATAGGTAACAGCAACATCATGAGCTTTACTAAACAAATAATGCACTCAAATGACAAATATACTAAATATGAATCGGTATTGCTTTGTTAGCGAGTGAAACGATGTTAATCTCATATGATCTTACTTGTATGCGTATATGCTTATAAGTGTCTATACGCGTCCTTTAAAGTTATTTAATTAAAAAATTGAGAATAATACTAGGACAATCCTTGGCTAAAGAAGTCAACGTGATGCTACAAAAGAATTTCTGTGTACCTTTATCATAACCAATATTAAAGCTGATTAAATAACCTCACCTTCTATCTCGTAATGATATTGCAACGGAAGTTCTTGGGGACAAAAAAAGCAGAGCAAAATATATGAAATAAAATAAACTTAAAGCGCTTTTCCTATAGTCTTTATTCTAAGAGAGTCTAATTGGAACAAGAAGTGCCTTTTGTGAGAGCTCAGAAACCATATTAAAACATGAGCTGTGAATGAGCGCATTTATGTTGTACGAACTTTTTACAATAGCAGCATGTTTTTGTGTGTCTTCATGGCTTCAACCTGTCACTACACAATGATGATATAATATTCATTGTTTTCCATATATGATTGCACCGCCTTTCTACACCTTAAAGAACGAATATTTTCAATCCAATATGGTCTAAACAGTTCTGCTTCTTCAAGCAGGTCTCTTTTGGCTTTTCAATTATGTAATTCACTTAACTTAAAGACTCTACAGGCAAGAATCCCAACTTAAGAATATTCATTACTTACTCTAAGACTACTTAATATATTAAGTTTTACGAGTCTCGTATCACCACACCATAAATGGCAATATCTTATGGCACAACAAGATAAAGGTATTTTTGAACCAGCAACCTTTTCTTTATGCAAAAAATTCAATAATAAAACGCTCATAAATAGTAGTAAGTGTTTCTATTGCATCAAGGGCTACACACTCATCTACCATATGCATCGTTTGCCCCGGTAAGCCAAATTCGACCACTGGGCAATAATCCTTAATAAATCGTGCATCTGAAGTACCACCAGAAGTGGAACATTCTGGTATATTCCCTGTTACACTTTTAATAGCATTGGATAAAGTTTGAATGAGTTTATCATTTTTGGTCAAAAAAACATCTCCTAAACTTGGAATCCATTCAAGCTGATAAGAGGGATATTGGTCACCATTGTTTTTTGATTGCACCAAAGCAAGACGCTTTTCAATTTCCTTCATCAGTGTTTCTTTTGTCCAAAGATCATTGTAGCGTATATTAAAATGAACTGTTGTCTGCGCTGGAATAACATTGACCGCTAAATTACCGGTATCGATGCTTGTTAGCTCTAAATTACTGGGTTGAAAATTTTCTGTCCCTTTATCTAAAACGGTTTGTGTCAATGCTTGAATAAGCTTACTTGCCAAAGGCAAGGGATTGGCAGCCCTCTCTGGAAAAGCAACATGACCTTGACGACCCTTCACGGTAATGACACCAGAAATCGATCCGCGGCGACCAATTTTGATAATATCACCAACAGTCTTTACGCTTGTTGGTTCTCCCACAAGAGCCGCAGTCCATTTTTCGCCTTTTTTTTCTGCCCATTTGAGAAGTTTTACCGTACCATTAACAGCAGGCCCCTCTTCGTCACCAGTAATTAAAAGGCTTACCCTTCCTTTAATGGGTCGTTTCTCAAGAACTCGCGCTAGAGCCGCAATAAAACAAGCGATACCACCCTTCATATCAACAGCACCCCGCCCATATAATTTCCCCTGATCTATAACAGCTTCAAAAGGTGGGTAAGTCCAATCTTCCAATGCACCTGGCGGTACGACATCCGTATGACCCGCAAACATAAGATGGGGTCCTTCACTTCCCATTTTTGCATAAAGATTTTCAACATTATCTGTATTTTTATCCGTAAAAACAGGGCGATCGACGTGAAATCCCATTTTTTTCAAAAATTGTTCCAAAGTTGATAAAGCCCCTGCTTCATGAGGTGTAACAGAAGGACAACGAATAAGTGCCTGTAATAGCTGAAGTGGATCTGTAAGAACAGACATAAAAAACCTTCCCATTTTTTTATAAGTCATCGGAACTTAGGGTTATTACGCTGAATTACAAAAAAGATAAAGCAAAACATTGAAGACACTCAGCAAACCAAGCAGGGGAGAACAATCGTGCTGAGAGCTTCAATGGCTTCCTCATTATGCATGAGCAAGCACACACTCAACAAAACACTCAACAAAAAGTTCCGTTAAATATTGCCTTCATTTGAAAGTTTTTTACGCCTCTAAATTATATGAATCAAAATTAATTGCATGCAGTCTAGGAGCATTTTCTTTCAACCAAGCACGATATGTTTTACTATCAGGACATAGCTCTTCACAAAGAGCCCAAAATCTTGGCCCATGATTCATTTCAACAAGATGAGCAACTTCATGGGCAACAACATACTCAACAACTTCTTTTGGTGCCATAATAAGGCGCCAAGAAAAAGAAAGACGCTTATCGATTGAACAAGAGCCCCAACGACTTCTCGTATCTTTATAACAAATGGATTTGACTTTACGCTCTACCTGATGAGCATAATGTGCCACCAAAGGCGTTATAATAAGCGCCGCTTGTTTTTTCAAAACGTCAGCAATGCGTCTTGGGAGATATTCTAATTGACCATAAACAATAATTTCAGGCCCTTGCTCCGCATCTGCTGTAATGATTTCTGTTACCCCACGTCCCTCTCTATGCTTTATGGTATGAGAAACACCCAATAAGGGAATTGTCGCCCCCTCTTTGAGATAAGCATTTTTATGAGAGATTTGTACATGAGCAAGACGTGCCTCAATCCAAGATCGATGCTTTTCAATAAAATTTTCAACCGCATAGAGATTTATTGCTGGTGGTGTTGTTACACAAATCTCCTGACTTCTGGCATCAATACGTAAGGTAAGACGGCGCGCATACTTATTTTCCCGCACCCGTACAGGTACAGAGCGCTCAGAAAAAATAAAATGCTGTTTAGAAATGCTCATATATTTTTATCTTCATCAATAAATGTACCCCTTACTTTGCATTAATCTGATTAATAAAAGATCTCAATACTGTTTCAAGGCAATCTAAATCTTGTGGACGAGAAAAGCGATGATCCGCATCACGAACAAGTGTCAATGTTACATCATGGAGAGGTAAATGATCAAGTAAAGTCAATGTATGCTGATAGGGGATATCTTCATCTTCCATCCCTTGTAGAATATGGACTGGACATCCAACATCAATGCATCCTTTCATAACACAATTTTCGCGCCCATCTTCAATCAATGTTTTTGTAAAGGGCATTGGCTCTGTATCATCAACTGCAGGTCGTTCAATATAGCCTTTCTCCTCCAAAATCTTCCATTCTTCTGGGCCTAATTTTGGTTCCACCAATGTTTGTGTAAAATCAGGTGCTGGAGCAATCAATATCATGCCAGCAAGCTTCTTATTTTTCTGTGCTAGCATCATTGCAAGCCTTAGCGCAATCCACCCCCCCATAGAGGAACCAATCAAAATTTGTGGACCCTCACAATAGGTTTCAAAAGTCGCTAAACTTTCCTTAACCCAACGCGAAATTGTTCCTTGAAAAAAATCACCTTCAGATTCTCCATGTCCAGAATAATCAAAACGTAAACAAGACAAATCATTCTTCTGAGCAAACTGATCAACTAACGTTGCCTTACTTCCTAACATATCGGATTGATAGCCAGGAAGCCAAACCAAACCTGGAGATTGGCGCCCCTTGCGATAGCGTACTGCAAGTGCGGTGTTCTCAAATGAAAAAAACTGACAAGGAATATTTTGATCCATGATTTTTTATCCTCTATAAAACAATTTCTTTAAATTAAGAGAAAAACTTTTATAATCTAAATCATTCCAAAAAGTAATAAATCAAATAATGAAAATAACACGAATTATAGTTGTTTTTAGGTACATAATTGTATATTAAATTAACTGTAGTTGAATCAAAATTTAAGGAGCATAAACCATTCGTAAACCGTTTAAAATGACACCTACCCAAAAAGACGGACCACGTTCAAATCAGGATATTCGGGTACCTCATGTTCAGCTTATCAATGATGAGGGACAACATCAGGGAGTTGTTGCGATACAAGAAGCTCTTGCTATGGCTGCAGATGCGGGACTTGATTTGGTTGAAATTGTACCAAATGCGGAGCCACCTGTATGTAAAATCATCGATTTGGGAAAATTAAAATATCAAACCCAAAAAAAAGCTGCTGAAACACGTAAGAAGCAAAAAGTCATCGAAATCAAAGAGATTAAGATGCGCCCAAATGTTGATGTCCATGATTATGGAGTTAAACTCAAGGCTGTTCATCGCTTTATTGATCATGGTGATAAAGTAAAGATTACTTTGCGTTTTCGTGGTCGTGAGATGGCTCACCAAGATCTTGGATTAAAGCTTCTTCAGCGTGTGAAAGAAGATACAAGTGAAATTGCCAAAATCGAATTGGAGCCAAAGCTTGAAGGCCGGCAAATGATGATGGTGATAGCACCTAAATAGTTTTGCATTGGAATAATATTCGCATGCAATTCATCAAATGAGCGTATAGCTATAATTTAGAAGCACCACATGGAATTTGTTGTGGTGCTTTTAGGGGTTTTATAAGCGTGTATAAATCCTTTTAAGAGTTTAATAATGCTTTATCAATTTATAAGAAGAATTCGTTATTTTGCATATTAATGAGAAAGCTCAAACATTGTAAGGTCTTCTTATTTCAATCTCTCTTATCATGCAATGCGGCAAAATTGTTTGCTTACACATCACAAATGGAGATGATACATAAAATTATTAAAAAAGCAGAAATGTTTTTTGTGAACCATTTCAAGTGCCAAAGACTATCACAATATGGAAATTGGTAAATACAATAGAGAAACTCGCCGGTACCTTTTATTGAAAACTAAAAATAATGATGAACAACGAATTTTCGTTATACCTTTCACAGAAACTTTGCACTACATTCTTCACTCTCACCGTCGTGAAATTGATGTGATGAACCTTGAAAGAAAAAGCTATTTTTGTAAAAAAGATTAAGGGGCTTTTTAATTAAGAGTGTTTCAATCTTGCATAAAATAATGAGAGAATATAGAAGCTCTTCATGGCTAAAAAACAAATTTCCTCTTTTGACAAACATCTTATTATCCGCCTTTTGCGAGAAAATTTTCGTAAACATATGCGTTGGTACAGTGCGGCTATCTTCTCAATGATCATCATTTCTTGTACCACAGCAACCAGTGCATGGATTATGCGGGATGTTGTTAATCAGATTATTGATGCACAAAATTTTCCTATGATTGTTTTGATTTCTAGCTTCATTGCTTTTATCTTTATTCTCAAAGGAGTTGCAACTTTTTTCCAAACTTACTTTCTAAACAAAGCAGGCAATAGTATCATTGCTGAACAACAGCGTAAAATTTTTGCACGACTTATGGAACAAGGAGTCTCTTTTTATCATAATAACACTTCATCTGATCTTCTTGTTCGTGTAACTCATAACGCGACAGCCGTACGTAATATAATTGATACTATTATCACAACTTTTGTACGTGATTTGCTTTCCGTTAGTGGTCTGTTGCTTGTCATGTTCATTCAAAACTTTGTGTTAATCTCCATTACTTTAATTGTAGGACCACTAGCTTTTTTAGGCGTTCGAATGGCTTTAAAACGCGTTCGCAGCTTGATGGAAAAAGAGCTCCTTTCACTTGGTGAAATTATCAAAATCGTACAGGAAACGGCTGTTGGTATTCGAATCATCAAGGCCTTTTCACTAGAAGACGTCATGAAAAAACGGATGGACAAAGCCATTTGTGATGTTGAAAAACAAACAAACAGTATTGCAACACTCGAAGCTATTACCAATCCAATTATGGAAACACTCACGGGTGTTGCCATTGCAGGTATTATTTGTTTTTCCGGTTATCTTGCAACCCAACGCGCAGGTGTTCAAGGTGAATTTATGTCCTTTATTGTTGCTTTACTTTTAGCTTATGAACCCGCAAAAAGACTAGCAAATGTACGTGTTAAAATTGAATCTGGCTTGGTCAATATCCGTACGATGTTTGAAATACTCGATTGTCCCCTTACAGTTGTAGAACATAAAGAAGCTAAAGATCTGAATAAAACGCAAGGAACTATTCGTTTCGAACATGTTTCTTTTGCATACACTAATAACAAAATGATATTGAAAGACATCAACCTAGAAATAAAAGCCGGAAAAATGACAGCATTGGTGGGACCATCCGGTTCGGGAAAATCAACCCTTATCAACCTTATTATGCGCCTCTATGACCCCACAAAAGGACGCATATTGATTAATGATCAAGACATTCGCTACACAACATTTCGCTCTCTGAGAAACCTGATGGCCTATGTAGGACAGGATACTTTTCTCTTTCAAGGAACTGTTAAATATAATATCGGGCTTGGAAAAGAAGGGGCTAGTGATGACGAAATTATCGAAGCAGCAAAAGCAGCAAATGCTCATGACTTTATTATGAGTTTGCCAAATGGTTATGATACACAGATAGGTGATAATGGCTGTAATCTTTCAGGGGGGCAAAAACAACGACTCGCTATCGCTAGAGCAATGATTCACGATAGTGAAATTCTGATTCTTGATGAAGCAACAAGTGCGCTCGATTCACACACCGAAGCACAAATTAATGAAGCTATTCATCACCTTACTAAAGGACGCACAACGATCATTATTGCTCATCGCCTTTCAACGATTGCTCGTGCTCATAAAATTGTGGTCATACAAAATGGACAACTGATTGAACAAGGTACTCAAAAAGAATTGCTAGCAAAAGAACATGGGTTTTATAAAAAACTTCATAATATCCAGTTCAAAAAACATACCCCCTAATTTCTAGATCCTTAAATAAGATTTGAAATAAAAAATGGATAGAAGGTAATGCTCCATTTATAAAAAAAGACTTGTTATCAAGAAAAAGCATTACTTCAATCAAGAAGTGGTAAAGAATTTATGGTTTATTGAAAATAAAATTCTTGGATTTAGATGAAAACTTTACTCGTTGTTTTGTTGAATGCAAAAGATAAGATGTAATTTGCTTATTGCAAATTTTCTTTATATTTATGATGAATCAATCAAAAGCGCTTGTTGTACGTTATAAGAGATATTGGTATATGCATAAAAACTCTTAAGATAAGCAATAAAAATACCTCTACACTTTCAAATGAAAAGATTGTCAGCAACATGAGAAGCTGGAAAATAGAATGATAATGCCGGCTTATAGCTTTAGTAAATACTTATACCTTTATTAATAACGGTAGTGTAGATTTTATACCATTCATAAGAGATACTTTATACCATTTCACAAGCAATCTTATGAAATAGACTCAAGCGCACACTGAGAAATGTTCCTTTAAAACAAGTACATAAACTTGCAACACAATAATGTTATATTTTGGAGTATTCTGTTTGGGGAGCTATTCGTTATAAGAAAAGTGATCTTATTCCAGACACAATAAACAAAATCTAAAATAATAGGTAATTTTTATTATTAAAAAATATTGCTTTAAATGCGTTTGACAATAAAATCGATATCTTATGAATTCTCCGCTTAACGCTTTTGTTTATCACGTTCTTTAATGGAATCATGTCCTTCACGTAAAAACAGAATGCCATTGTGTTGCAAATTCACGTACTTGTTTTAAAGAGACCTCTCTCAAAGTCTTCCCTAAGCCCATTCGCAATAACATTCGTGAATTGTATAACGATAAATCCATTAACCCCCTCTATCTTTACGCTTATGGAGTAACAAGCCGGCACCACTCACACTATTCTGCCAGTCCCTAATGTTGCGACAGCTCTTAGCTCTCGAGATGATTCATAAGAGGCATTTTTAGTTATTTCTTAATAGTTTTATCCACACAGGATTCTCCGCTTGTAGCATACAAGCCGAATGATTTTGATTGATTCAATACGAAAGAGATTCGTACGATATTCAA
Source organism: Bartonella sp. AP9QHHD (assembly GCF_042195625.1). Classification (NCBI taxonomy): domain Bacteria; kingdom Pseudomonadati; phylum Pseudomonadota; class Alphaproteobacteria; order Hyphomicrobiales; family Bartonellaceae; genus Bartonella; species Bartonella sp. AP9QHHD. The sequence continues at coordinate 160,223 of NZ_JBHIOP010000082.1, forward strand.
AGTTCTAATTCAAGTTGAATAACAATAAATTATCTTTATAAATCAATATATTGCACACACTCCATTCTTTAGGCAACAGCACGATATGGGCTTGAAAACAAGGTAAGGTATTTCTCTAAAATAAATATATAGCAGCAAAATAACATACTATCTTTCGTGAAGATTTTGTCCCTTTAGAGAATAGCATAACAAAAATCAAATATTTCAGATATATCTCTTCACGCCTCAACAAAAAGCTTCTTCTTTTATAGGATTTCTAGTCTATGCCTCCTTCCTCAGATTTAGAAATGAGAGACAAAAAACGAAGAAATTGTTTTTTGTAAATTCAATCTTTAATAATCTCTTTCATAAAAGAGACCTATACTAGAATTTTGTTCATTTCCTATGGCACCTTTAGCTTTGAGATGACGCGAAATATCTAAATTAATTGTCCCTTTCGTCGTTCCATCAGACCCTGCTTCAAAACCCAAATAAATATTATTGTGTATGTAGCGTCCAATACGTAAGCCTGTATTCCCCTTCTCATTAACGATAACATCAAGATCATCAAGTCCAATTTTAGTTCGTAAAGTATTCAACAAAGATGTATTAGAACTACCTGCAAGATCAGCCGCTGCTGCTGCAAGTTGAGCAATCTGAAATGGTGATAATTCATTAAGAGAGCGATTAAAAATCAAACGCGCCAAAATCTCATCCTGGGGCAAATTTGGTTGTGATGAAAAATTAATATCAAGATTATCAACCGTCCCACTTACAGTTACAGTGACACGAATATCACCACTGTTATTGTTGGTTACAAAATAAACCGTAGGATTAAGATTACCACTAAAACTCGCTTGTCCTTGATCAAAATTAAGACGTTGCGACAGGATATCAAAACGTCCACGAATCATTCTAAATTCACCAACTGGATGCACATCATTCAATGGACCTGCTAGATTAATGCGTCCTCCCAGTTCAGCATCTAAGCCTTTTCCGCGTACAAAAAATTGATTGCGTGCTGTAATACGCATGTTTGATAGCACGACAGATGAAGATTCTTGTGTAACTATACGGCTTTTGCTTTTGTTCGTGTTCTTAACATCAGCACGTTCAAGTGTTGTTTGAATCGATTTAGTTAAATTCTTATTTCTAACATCAAGAAACTTGGCACTTTTAAAATGATCAGGAACAAAAACTTCAGCTTTTTCAACGATGATATCACCACCAAGAACAAGACTATTTAAAAAATGACCTGTCATTGTCATCTCACCTGATAATGTTGCCAGAATCATAGAACCATCATTATAATTGGCATTATCAAGATGAAATATCAAATCTGTCTCTAGACCATTAGAGATACGACCTGAAGCAGAAATTCCTCCCCCCTCAAACGAAGAAGCTGAAGCTTTTTCTATAAGGATATGATCACCTTTCAATTTGCCTTCAATCGTTATATTATTTAATCCTACATTTGTTTGTGAATCAAAAAAGCTACCGTCGCCTATAGAAATATTTCCTATCAATTGTGGCTTTGATAATGACCCATTAAGAGCTGTATCAATTCTTGCTGTACCCGTTATATGTGCACCACGCTTAGCTAATAAGAGATTAACAAAATCAAGAGGCATTATCCCTTTAACGTTTAATTTTGCCTCTGAACCATTAAGAGATACAGGCCCATGGATGGAAAGATCTAATCCTTTATCTCCAGTAGCTATCATATTTTCAATATGAAATGTCGATTTTTTATAAGAACCACGAGCATTTATATTGATTGACATCGGTCCTTTATGCGTCATAGCGGTTAAATTTTGACTAGAAAGCTCAAAATGAGCAGATGGATCCTTCATTGTTCCACCAATATCAACTTTACCTATCACTGTCCCATCAAGCGCTTGTCCTGCAATAAAACCATTCGCCAAACGTGCAGATAAATTTTGCAAATTAATATGAAGATCAAGCGCATTTTTCTCTAGAGATACACGCCCCTGAGCTTGTGCTTGTACTCCTTCTCCTGTTAAATTTGCATTCAAAGTAAGATTTTGATCTACAGTATTTCCCGTAGCAGAAAGAGAAAAAGGCATAATTTTTTTATCTTGAAAAGCAACGGTTGTCAGTCCCTCACCTTTTATATCGTAAGTTATATCAGGTTTTTTTAAATGACCACGAATCATAACCTGCCCTGTTACACTCCCTGCTGCTCCAAGATCGGATTTCCACAGATTGACTAAAGCAGCAGGAAGCGCATTCATTGTAAGTTGTAAATTCAGGGTATCTTGAATATTTCCTGCTAAAATGATGTTGCCTCCATTTATTGCAATTCCTAATTCATTGATTGTCATTCCATCTTTATCAAAAGAAATTATAGATGGCTTCGGCAATGTTGCATGAAAAGTATGTTGTTTTAAGTCCACAGCTTCAATTTGCACTTCTCGTTTTATACTTTCTGGAAGTTCCTCAACCATTAAACGACCAGAAAGCCTTGCATTGAGAGTATCATGCAACATCGCCTGGACAGTAAAAACCGTTTGTCCATTATTCCTATCAGCGTGAGCATTTAAACGATTGACCATTACCAAAGGTGTTTGAATATGTTCTGCATTGATAACTCCTTCAAACTGAGTCATGCCAAAAGGATCGAATATGTCAGCATCTATTGCCAATTTTTTTATTTTATTCTTGGAAAAATTCAAATGGTTAACATGCGCCTTCACATTGGTTTTTTGTCTGCCATTTTGTTCATCAAAAATAAAATCTCCTTTTACTTTTCCACTACCATCCTGCAAAAATAACGCTGAAAGTACGGAAATATCATCGGCATCAATATGCAGCGCTCCTTTCAAAAAACCGCCAAGTTGTTGAGAAAGATCACCCGTTATTTTTGCACTTCCCCCTCTAATATCGATATTTTCAAGTTTTCGAATTTTATGAGAATCTTCAAAAGAGGCCGATAAATGCAAAGGTTTCTTAGCAAAAATTCCTTCACCTTTTACCACCCCTGTTAAAGAAGTAACTGGTGCTGTATTATCTACAAATGCATCTATGTTAAATGTTGTGTTTTGAAGTTTCTTCCCTACAATTAATGCTTCAGAAATATGGGCACGTGTATTTAGTTTTATATGGCTATTGCGCCCTCTCGCCGTACTTTGAATTGTAAGTGCACCGCTTATCTTTGAGTCTAATTTGGACAAATCAGATATTTGAGCAGATAGATCCATTTTAGCGCTTTCATCTGAAAAATAACCATTAGCCTCTATATTTGTATATTGATTTTTCAAATTAAAATGACGTAAAGTGAAGCCCTTTGTATTTCGAGCAGTGCCACCTGAAAGAGTAGTATTTCCTTTGAATAAACGATCAAAAGACTGCACGCCTATTTTCATATCGTCAGCCATTCCTGATAATTGGAGATCAAAAATGCCACTCAATAAACTGATCGTTCCTTTGGCTTTAATATCTGCATTACCAGAAAGTGATTGTTTACTGAACACTTCCAAAGGAGTTAATGTTTGAGCTTTTAAACCGAGATCGCCTTTAAAAACAAAATTCTCCATTGTCCCTTTTAACCAAGAAGAAAAACCCTGAGCCGTAACACTCAGATCATGAATCAAAATTGGTTTGTTCGAAACAATATCCGTATCTAAATGCACATGAACCGCTTGGCTTAAATTTTCTACTAACGCTCCCTTAATCTTTTTAACCCCTTGAAGCGTCCCTTTAACCTGAACACCAACATGACGAGAAGCTGCATTATCAAGATTTTCGCTTACTCCTCCCATATCAAAAATTGCATCGCGAATATAAATATTTTTATTGCTTAAATGATTTACAACCAACCGCCCATTCCAAGATTGTTGACCTTCGCGACCATAGTCAATGTTCAAAGCAAGAGTATTCGCAGGTTTTGGCACTTCTGATATAGGTAAATGAATAGACTTCTTTTCGTTATCAAGAGCCATTTTGCCATCAACAAAAAGCCGTCGCAAGAATCCATCAGCGGTTATTTCAGCATTGGCTATAACATTCATTGCTTTGTTCTGAATAACCATCTGATCAAGGTGTGTCACACCTTCTTTTGTTCTTCTTGCCTTTGCTTTTAATGTTATATCAGATTCGAAGAGACTACGATATTGAACAGGTATTAAAGGGCTCAGTGTTCCCTCTAATTTCGTAGAAAAACTCTGTCCTTCTGGAACACTTGCAAGAATAACATTACCATCTAAAATAGAATGATGATCGGACTCTAAAGAAAGTTTGATAACCAAATCATCAAAAGTACCATCACCTTTCACGACGAGACTTAATGCTGGACGTTGTTCAATGTTAAAAATATTCGCCAAAATACCATTTTGTGGTTCGTTAGCAGAAATATCAATTTGAGCTGTACGATTACTATCAGATATCTTGGTGAGAACAGAAAAAGAACCCGGTGCATCTAAACGATGCGCCGCTATATCGACATCAAAATTACCACCAGCCAAGGTGAAATTGCCTTTTAAGGACATATCAGCAGAAAAACCAAAAAGATTCTGTTCAAATGTCACATGTTGAGCTGTAAGCGTATTGATAGAAAGAGCAAGCAGTAATTTTGGTAAAGAGAATTTACCAGTCTCAAGGGAAGAAACAAAAGAAGAATTGCCTTGCGGTTTGCGTAAAAATGTAACCTGTTCTGCCGAAAGCTGGTTAATATCCATCCGCCCTCTCAGCAACGCTAGACGATTCCAATCCATTTTAGCATTGGTAATTTTAAGCCAAACCCCTTTTTTATCACTGACAGTAATAGTATCAATTGATGTTTGAGAAGACAGTGTCCCTTGCATATTGTGTAAACGAACTTGACGATTAGGCGCTGAAAGCTTTCGTTCAATTAAAGAAACAAACCATGAGCGATCATCTGTTTTCATTTCGCTAGAGGGAAGAATGTCTCCTCTTTGCGCAAAAACAAAACTACCCACCCCAAAAAACAAAAATACAAAGAAGAAAGCTGATAAACGTACACCTTTTTTCATTAAAATGCTTGCCCTATACCCACATAAAAACCAATGCGAGGGTCACCCTTCTCTCTCTTTAAAGGAAAGGCTAAATCAACGCGTAAAGGACCAAGACCCGTCATATAACGACCTCCTATACCGGCTCCCCATTTAATTTTTTGAGAAAAATCAAAATTCGCCTTTTTCCCTACTAAACCTCCATCAAGAAAACTGACAAACCCTATTTTATCATTTAAAGAAACACGCAATTCTGCTGACCCCTCAATAAGCGCCCGTCCACCAACAACCCCATCATTTTCTGTTTTGATACCAATATTACGGTAAGCATAACCACGAACAGAGCCCCCACCACCAGCAAAAAAAAGCGTATTTGCGGGTACTTGTGCTGTATCATTCCCAAGAATTGTACCAAGCTTTGCCCGCGCAGCAACAACAAAACGATCCCCTTCATCCAACGCCCAATAAGAACGACCTTCTGCTGTTACTTTTGCAACAAAGTTGCTAAAACGCATCTCATAAAAAGGCTCAATGAAAACTTCACCATATAAACCTTTTGTTGCATTAAACTTATTATTACGACTATCGTAAATCAAGCCGCTAGGGAAACCGATTGTTGTAAAATTACGGCTCCCAAAATAGATATCACGTGAATAACCATTTGAAACTTCTACAGCAGCCTGTCCCGATAGATTACCATTAAAAATATGCGTAATACCTAATTTTCCTTTGATGGCTTTTGTCGTATAATTTTCTAAAACATCTTGTTGTATTTTTAATTCTGATCTGAAATCTGTATCTGGCGTGAGTACACCGGGCTTTACAAATGTACCACCGAAAAGATAATCAAAATTTTTAAAATTATATGATTGCTTTTTATTGCTACCAACACCACTTATTTTTGTTTCAATTTTAAGAGTCTCTGCATGACCCAAAAGATTATTATGCATCCAATAAGTCTCAAAACCAGCACCGTCTAAAGTTGAATAGCTACCGCCTACACCAAAACGACGCGGTTTACGTTCTTGTACAACAAGTGCAAGCGGTAAACTACCATCTAGATTAATAGTATCAGCCTCACGTATATTGATAGCACGAAAAACACCAAGGCGCGCAAGACGTTCATTTGCCTTAGCTAACGCATCAGAATCGTATATCTGCCCTGGTTTCAATCCGGTCATCCACGCGATATAAGCTGAATCTACACGTGGTTTCTTACTTATATTACGCACACTTAAAGGACCATAATAAGCCTTTTGTCCAGGACCAACAACAATCCGTCCTTCAACACGCAATGTAGCATGATCAGCCACGACTTCACTCTTCATAATTTTAGCTTTAGCATAACCTTGTTGCCGCCATCCTTCTATCGCCCATTTTTCTGCTTTCAAAATGGTTTCAGATTTAGCAATAGCCCCAAATTTATAGCCCAATTCTTCAATTGTGGGCATTTTATGCGCTTTACGTTTTTCAAACGGAGCTACTTTATCAATATTGGCAATACTAAAAACATATTGTGGACCAGCATTAATTGTAATAACGATATTCGATTGTGCTGGAAGTTGAGTTACCGGACTTAAATCAGCGACTTCTAAGCCATTAATTTTAATACTAATAACACCACCATAGCGTCCATCAGCATAAAGAGCAGAAAGAATTGCTCGATAATCTGAACGCGCCTTGGCGAGCAAACCAGAAGAACTGGCGGATGCTTTCTCTTTATCAGCAACAAGAGAAGAAACAGATTTAACTATTTTTATACCTTCTAATGGTGCACCTGGCGGTGCAACAACATCAACTTTATAAAATTTCTCTGTACTTTTGGTATAATGTGAAGAAGAATTTGTTTTCTTTTGACCAAAAAAAGGGATGCCGAAAAAATCAAATGCAGCAAGTGGCTGTGGAAAAGAAAAAGTAAAACACAAGCCTATAAATACACAGCGCACAGTCCCTGATTTTAACAAAATTCTTGTCTGGTATACCATAAAATCAGATACCTTATAATACACTTTGCATCTACTACGCTTTAAATAATATAAAAATAAGAAAGGTAAATATAATTACTTTGCACATTTTACACGTTTTATCACATCAAATAACACTCTGCGATACATAACGTTATCCTCCCCTTATATTTTCATAAAATTTTGCACTGTTGTATAACACGAACAGCCTCATTCTTTTTTTCTTAACATATTTATTTAGCTTATTATAAATGTTTTATTGCGTCCCATATCATCATGGTTAAATTTGTACAAATGACTTTCCATGGGAATGCTAAAAAACTGCCCACGTATATAGTTCTCTCTATAAAAAAAGCTATAGAGATGCTTCTTGATTTTTATAAATAGATATGATTGTCTCTACCAAGTCTAAAGGGGGAAAATAAATAAATGATCGCACGTATTACAACTGTTGCTTTTCGCGGTCTAGAAGCAGTCCCTGTCGATGTACAGGTTATGATTTCGTCTGGTAAAATAGGAATGGCTATTGTTGGATTAGCTGATAAAGCAGTTGCAGAAAGCCGTGAACGTGTACAAGCAGCCCTCCACGCTTGTGGACTTTCTATGCCTACTAAACGAATTACGATTAATCTTGCACCAGCTGATTTGCCTAAAGAGGGATCGCATTATGATTTGCCAATCGCCGTAGGCTTAATGCTTGCTATGGGAATCCTCCCTCCCGAAGTAGCTCAAGACTATGTCATTTTAGGAGAATTATCACTGGATGGTTCACTTACCGCCGTTAATGGTGTTTTACCAGCTGCCATGACAGCTTTATCACTCGATAAAGGACTGATTTGTCCCTTCCAATGTGGACCTGAAGCAGCATGGGCAAATGCAGAAATAAATATTCTTGCCCCAGAGACTCTGCTCACTATAGTCAACCATTTCAAAGGAACCCAAATTCAAAAACGTCCACAACCGCGCCAATATACTATCGAAACTGAACTTCCAGATCTTTGCGAAATCAAAGGACAAAAAACAGCCAAACGTGCCTTAGAAGTTTGTGCTGCTGGACGCCATAACCTTTTGTTTGTAGGTCCCCCTGGTGCTGGAAAATCTATGCTAGCGCAACGCTTACCTTCCATTTTGCCACCTCTTGATAGCCGTGAGCTTTTAGATGTCTCTCTGATTGCTTCTATTACAGGAGAAACGGTTCATAATACCATTTCACTTCATTGCCCCTTTCGTTCCCCACATCATTCTGCTTCCATGGCCGCAATGATTGGTGGAGGGCTTAAAGGACGACCGGGAGAGGTCTCCCTTGCTCATAATGGTGTGTTATTCCTTGATGAATTGCCTGAATTTTCTCCACGGGTTCTTGATTCTCTTCGTCAACCTTTAGAAAGTGGGGAGTCAGTTATCGCCCGTGCTAATCACCATATTAGCTATCCTGCTCGCTTCCAACTTATTGCCGCAATGAATCCTTGCCGTTGTGGTATGGCAGGCGAAAAAGACCATGTTTGCCCTAAAGGGATACGCTGTCAAATCGATTATCAGTCCCGTATTTCTGGTCCTCTGCTTGACCGAATTGATTTACGGATTGATGTCCCTGCTTTGACGGCTATGGACCTTATGCAACCAGAACAATCAGAAAAAAGCTGCGACGTTGCCAAACGCGTCGCACGGTGCCGTACCATTCAAGCTAAACGTTTTTCAACAATGGGGTTTGATCATATTCGTACCAATGGCGATTGCCCTGCCAAAATTATAGAACAGATTGCCATTCCTGATAAAAGTGCGACCATACTCTTACGAGATGTGAGTGAAAAAATGCACCTCTCCGCACGCGCTTATCATCGCATTCTCAAAGTTGCACGCACAATTGCTGATCTTGACGGATCAGATACTCTTTCACGCTATCATCTCGCAGAAGCTATTTCCTATCGACTAGGCGCAGAAAGATTAACAGCCCTTAATTAAAAAACTACTCATCAAAAAAACTTATTGGAAAATAACGCAAATAAAGTTCTGTAAGTTTACCATCCTCTTCTAGAGATTTCAGCGCATAATTGAGTATATCAACCAATTTTTCATTCTTTTTTGCAACAGCAAGCTGCATTCCTTGCCCCAATAACTGTGGCGCCATATATGCCCCCCCAACAAAATGGCAGCAATCAACAGATTTTTGTTTTTTGAACCATAATGATAAAGCAAATCCATCATCAAAAATAAGGTCAATTTTACGCTCTTGTAATGCTTTATAGAGCTCTTCTCTCTTTTTAAACCCTTGCCATTTGGCTTTAGGAAAATAATATTGAAAGAGTTTTTCGTGAACACTTTTAGACAAAACACCACTGGTTAAATGTATCAATTGATCGCTTATTGGCTCATCGAGATTTAAACGTCGAGAAGCAACAAATCGCGCTGGAAAGCGCAAATATGACTTTGTAAAAACAAGATCTTGCTGGGTTTTACTTGTTTCTTTTAAACCCGCAATAATGACTTCTGCACCACCATTTTTAACATGTTCTACAAGCTCTTTCCAAGGAATCACTTCTATTTCACAAAGCTTCTCTAATTTTAATTTTGAGCAAATAGCACGCAATAAATCGATATTATAACCTGCAAGATACCCCGATTGATCAATAAAATTAAAAGGAGGAAAATCAAAAGTTGTTACAAAACGCAAACGAAAGATATCCGTTGTATCAGGTTGTACCAAATGTTCATGCGAATCAAAAAAAGAAGGCAACCTTTCAGCTTCTGCGTAAGAGGAAAATAGAACCCCCCCCGCTACAAATAAAATACGAATAAAAATATTGTATGGATTATTGAATAAAAAGTACTGTAAACGCAATTGAAGATGTTTCACATATATAGATTTTTTTATTTTCAAAATCTCTCCCCCATTTTTCAAAACTAAGATGCAACACTTCTTAACTATTATCTAACGCACTTCACCAAAATATCTGGCGTTTAATAAATAAAATTCTTGCTATTTTTGAAACCATTGAAAATGCTTAGATTTCTGATGTTAATTTTCCAAAATGAATATATAAAAAGTAATTTTAGAGAAAAGCGATTTAATTTTTTAATATAAGAAATAAGCTGTATATACTTTATTGCGTATCTTAAAATATTAAGACCATTTCCTTGCGTATCACAACCTGGGAAGTATATAGATATATTGAAGAAAAGAGTAAAAATACCCCTCAAATGCCGAGGGTTTTCTCAACATTAAGGTTGCATCAACATTTAAGAGCTGAAAAATAAAATGATGATTCTGATTTGCACTTTATTGTCACGATGGGAAAGATGGGGGACATAAATCTTGTAGTATTCACAGGGTATTTTGCGTTATACTATTCAAACATCGTTGTAAAATGAGTTTGGGAACATTGAGAGATGCTCCTTAAAAAAGCGCGTGAATAAATAGTACAATGGCGTTTTGTTTTGAATGAGCGATGCAACCTCACGAGAATGCAAGAAACAAAAGCGTAAGATAATTCGTCATTACCCTCATTATTCAAAAACATCACCGTAGACGTTTTTTTAAATTGTAAAGTTGAATATAAAAGATGATCGTGGAAACGTGTTTTTACATTTACGCATTTATATTTTCCTCAAATGAAGCTTTTTTCACATTTTAAAGATGACACAAACCAATATACACAATATTTTCGCCTCAATCTAACATACAAAAGTTTGAACTGCTTAGAGAGCTCGCAACCTTTGTTTTAAATATATGGTAGAATTAGGATTGAAAAATTGATTTATGGATAAAACAAGTGAGACCTTTATTAGTGTAACACAAAAATGCATAACTAATTCTGAAACATTACGCATATGCAAAAATAAACAAAGTAAATAGCATCGTTTATGAAACAGCTTTTTGTATAAGTCATAAGTGTTTATTCGCCTTATATCACCGCCCTAGTGTTTTACAGCATAACAGTACACTATCATTTTATCATTCTCTCCATTATATATCGACAGATATTGAATCTAGATCTGATATACGGTAAATATTTAATGTGGTTATTCCATAAATAACTGATCAGAACATTGAGCTTTAAAGAAAGCGGATAAAATATTGTAAATTGAACACAGGAATGGACTAACTTATGAGTGATGAAATAACCTCACCAGCACAAAGCAATAACTATGATGCCGCTTCTATCAAAGTTCTCAAAGGTCTTGATGCTGTACGCAAACGTCCTGGTATGTATATCGGTGACACTGATGATGGATCGGGGTTACACCATATGGTCTATGAAGTTGTAGACAATGCTATCGATGAAGCTTTAGCCGGTCATGCAACTCTTGTAAACGTCACACTCCATGCTGATGGTTCTTGTTCTGTTCGTGATAATGGACGTGGAATTCCGACAGATATCCATCCAACAGAAGGTATTTCTGCCGCTGAAGTTATTATGACACAGCTTCATGCCGGTGGAAAGTTTGATCAAAACTCTTATAAAGTTTCAGGCGGATTACACGGTGTTGGCGTCTCTGTTGTGAATGCATTATCCGTTTGGCTTAAATTGCAAATCAAACGCAATGGTAAAATTCATGAAATATCATTTACCCACGGGGTAGCTGATGCTCCATTAAAAGTTGTTGGCGATTGCGATCAAGAAAGTGGAACAGAAATTAGATTTTTACCAAGCTCTGAAACCTTTACTATGGTTGAGTTTGATTTTGAAACTTTAGAGCGTCGTTTACGGGAATTAGCTTTTCTAAATTCTGGGGTTTATATTCTTCTTGTTGACGAGCGTCATGCTGATATTAAATCCGTTGAATTGCATTATGAAGGTGGATTAATAGAGTTTGTGAAATATATTGATCAATCAAAAAAAGCTCTGCTTGATACTCCTATTTATATTGCAAGTGAAAAGGATGGTATGAGCGTTGATGTTGCCCTGTGGTGGAATGATTCCTATCATGAGAAGGTCTTGTGTTTTACCAATAATATCCCTCAGCGTGACGGTGGAACGCATTTGATAGGTTTCAGAAGTGCCCTTACACGCCAAATTAATGGCTATGCTGAATCTTCAGGTATTGCTAAAAAAGAAAAAGTGAACTTAACCGGTGATGACTGCCGTGAAGGATTAACAGCTATTCTTTCTGTCAAAGTTCCTGATCCAAAATTTTCTTCACAAACAAAGGATAAGTTAGTCTCTTCTGAAGTGCGCCCTATTGTTGAAAGTTTGGTCAATGAAGGTCTTTCAATATGGCTGGAAGAACATCCTCATGAAGCAAAACTTCTCATTAGTAAAGTGGTAGAAGCTGCAACAGCACGTGAAGCAGCACGCAAAGCACGTGAACTCACAAGACGAAAAGGGGCGCTTGATATCACTTCTCTACCAGGAAAGCTTGCCGATTGCCAAGAACGAGATCCCGCAAAATCAGAAATCTTTATTGTCGAGGGGGATTCGGCTGGCGGTTCAGCAAAAAGTGGGCGCTCACGTCAAAATCAAGCAATTTTACCCCTTCGTGGTAAAATCCTCAATGTTGAACGAGCACGTTTCGACCGCATGCTCTCATCTGATATGATTGGAACACTTATTACAGCTCTTGGAACGTCTATCGGTAAGGATGAATTTTCACCAGATAAATTACGTTATCATAAGATTATTATCATGACGGATGCGGACGTTGATGGAGCCCATATTCGTACTCTGCTGCTCACTTTCTTTTTTAGACAAATGCCCGAGTTGATTGAACGTGGACATCTTTATATTGCTCAGCCTCCTCTTTATAAAGTATCGCGTGGAAAATCTTCCCAATATATTAAAAATGAAGCAGCGTTTGAAGAATTCTTGATCGATACTGGATTAGAAGAAACAACGCTTGAGCTTTCAACGGGAGAAGTTCGTGCAGGGGCTGATTTGTATCAACTCGCTAAAGATGCTCGTATATTACGTCAACTTTTAAATGGTCTTCATACCCGTTATGACCGTAATATTGTTGAACAAGCAGCAATTGCTGGCGCTTTTAATCTTGAAGTCTTTGCAACACAAGAAAAAGCGCAAAAAATAGCAGATACTACAGCACACCGCCTTAATCTGATTGCTGATGATATGGAACAAGGTTGGAGTGGACAATATACAGCAGATGGAAGTTTATGTTTTGAGCGTATTTTGCGTGGTGTTAAAGATGTTGTTACGCTTGATGTGGGACTTATAAATTCAACTGACGCACGCCAAATTGATCGCATTTCCCAAAATTTTATCGACATATATCATCCTCCTGTTCTTTTACGTCGCAAAGATAAAACAGAGCGTATTTTTGGTCCTATGAGCCTTTTAGAGAGCATTTTTACAAACGGTAAAAAAGGTGTTACTCTTCAACGTTATAAAGGTCTTGGGGAAATGAATGCTGAACAACTTTGGGAAACAACGCTTGATCCCAATGCACGTTCTCTTTTACAAGTAAAAATTAATGATGCAACCGATGCAGATTCACTTTTTTCTCGTCTCATGGGTGATGAAGTTGAACCTAGGCGTATTTTTATTCAAGACAATGCCTTAAGCGTTGCCAATCTTGATATCTAAAGGTACTCTTCTGTTTTTGGCTGTGTAAATATCGTAGTTTTATACGTTGTTTTTTCGTAGTTGAACATTCCCTCTCTATTTCATTTACGATAAAAGAAAAATAAGGAAGATCATATACATGGCAATTGAAACAGAACGTGTAGGAACCAAGGGTGGCATGGAGCACTCTTTTGGTTTTACAATAGTAGATGAAACACAAAAACAATCCATGGTGGATGGTGTGTTTCATTCTGTTGCTGAAAATTATGACAAGATGAATGATATCTTATCCTTAGGGCTACACCGTGTGTGGAAAAATTCCATGATTGCTTGGCTTTCCCCACCAGCACTTTCTCATTGGAAAGTTCTTGATGTCGCTGGCGGTACAGGTGATATTGCTTTTCGTATTCTTAATGCTTCACGCCAAAAAGCCCATGCTACAGTGCTTGATATTAATGGCTCAATGCTCAGCGTTGGCAAAAAACGCGCACAAAAAAATGGTCTTGCCCCTCTGATTGATTTTGTTGAAGCCAATGCAGAAAATTTACCTTTTGAAGATCAAAGCTTTGACGCTTACACGATTGCTTTTGGAATTCGCAATGTTCCTCATATTGATCAAGCTCTTAGAGAAGCTTTTCGTGTTTTAAAGCTCGGTGGACGTTTCTTATGTTTAGAATTTTCAAATGTCGAGATGCCTTGGCTCGATAAAATTTATGATCTTTGGTCTTTCCATGCTATCCCTAAGCTAGGTCAATTTATCGCAAATGATGGCGATGCTTATCGTTATTTGGTTGAATCTATCCGCAAATTTCCTAAGCAAGATGATTTTTCCCATATGATCAAGCATGCGGGGTTTTCGCGGGTATCGTACCGCAATCTCACCGGTGCGATTGCAGCGCTGCATTCAGGTTGGAAAATTTAAAAATGGTGCAAATTTCCCCTTACTTTCAATTGATGCGTGCAGGATGGGTTTTAACACGTGAAGGTGTTTTAAGTGCTCTTCCTCATGATGATCTTCAAGGATTTCCAGCGCTATGTCATCGTATAGCGAGTGCATTAGCACGACGCAAAACAAAAAAGAAACAGCGATCTGAAAATATTTCATATGCCATTAATAAGCTTGGACCCTCTTACATAAAACTTGGTCAATTTCTTGCCACAAGACCTGATATTGTTGGGCGTGATATTGCGGAAGATTTGTCACAGCTACAAGATCGTGTCCAAACATTTTCTTGCACTGCCGCTATTGCTCAAATTGAAAGTTCTCTTGGTCGCTCTATTGATGATTTATTCGTAAATTTTTATCCCCCCATTGCCGCCGCTTCTATTGCTCAAGTTCATCCAGCTGAATACAGTGATGAAACTGGCCATAAGAAAAAATGTGCTGTAAAAGTTATTCGTCCCAATATCAGAGCACGTTTTTCTAAAGATCTTAGAGGATTCTATCTCATTGCTCATTTACAAGAGCGCTATATCCCTGCCTCTCGAAGGCTTCGTCCTGTTTGTGTGGTGGATACTTTAGCACAAACAACACGACTTGAAATGGATTTACGCTTAGAAGCAGCAGCTATATCTGAAATGGCTGAAAATATTCAACATGATACAGGCTTTCGGGTTCCACGTATTGACTGGGAACGGACAGGACGTAATGTTCTTACAATGGAATGGATTGATGGTATAAGAATATCCGAAACTTCCAAACTCAAAGAAGCAGGATTTGATTTGAAGGCGCTTGCTATTACGCTTATTCAATCTTTTCTTCGTCATACACTGCGTGATGGTTTTTTTCACGCCGATATGCATCCTGGTAATTTATTTGTAGATGAAAAAGGATGTATTGTTGCTGTTGATCTAGGCATTACAGGAAGGCTTGGCAAAAAAGAAAAGCATTTCCTTGCTGAAATTCTTTACGGCTTTATTACCCGCGATTACCATCGAGTTGCACGTGCCCATTTTGAGGCCGGCTATGTTCCTTCACACCATAATATCGAAAGCTTTGCGCAAGCCAACCGCGCTATTGGCGAACCAATTCACGGACAATCAGCACAAAGCATTTCCATGGCTAAATTGCTCACTTTATTGTTTGAAGTCACTGAATTATTTGACATGCAAACGCGACCTGAACTTTTATTGCTGCAAAAAACGATGGTTGTCGTGGAAGGTGTTGCCCGCACATTAGACCCCACTTTTAATATGTGGAAAGCTTCTGAACCCATTGTCAAAGAATGGATTAGTAAAAATTTAGGACCCGTAGGCGTTGTAAAAGACTTTAGTGAAGGAGCACAAGCTCTCCTTTCGCTGGCACGCAAAACACCACAATTGGTTCAAAATTTCCAACAAATAGAAGAAGATTTCAATCAAATGAGAAAAACAGGTTTTAATCTTTCTCCTGCTACCCTCAAACAACTTGCTGTAGAACAAAGTCACAGAAACCGTTATGGTCGTTATAGTCTTTTCATCATTGCACTTTGTTGCGCTTGTCTTACTTTTTACTTTTTTCACCTTTTCTAATCTCCTTAATATGCTAAAAATATCAACAATGAAATCATTGCAATCATTTTATTTCTTGGAGGTATTTTATGGCCAGTATTACCATTCGTAACCTGTCTCCTGAAACCAAAGAAGCTTTACGCATACGCGCCGCGCAAAATGGTATTTCTATGGAAGAAGAAGTTCGACGCCTTTTAAGCAATCCCACTCCTCTCACCACACAACCCCTTCATACTAGTGCTGTTGAAGTGCAATCATTGAAATCAAAATCTCTCCTTCTTATTATTGGTGGAAGTATTGCATCCTATAAAGCCCTTGATTTGATTCGCCGTTTACAAGAACGTGGAGCACATTTAAAAGTTGTGATGACAAAAGCAGCGCAAAAGTTTATTACGCCTTTAGCCGCTGAAGCTTTAAGCGGTGGTACTGTATATACTGATTTATTTTCACGTGAAGAAGAACACGATATCGGACATATCCGATTAGCACGTGATGCTGACCTGATTATTTTAGCTCCTGCTACAGCCAACCGCATTGCAAAAATAGCCAATGGCATAGGAGATGATCTGGCTGATTGTGTCCTTTTAGCAGCACGCTGTCCACTCTTGATTGCACCCGCCATGAATCCGTCCATGTGGGTGCATCCAGCAACTATTCGTAATGTTGCACAATTGCACGCAGATGGCGTTCATATCATCGGACCAGAAATCGGAAAGATGGCTGAACGTGACGAGATTGGATATGGACGTATGAGCGAACCTTTAACTATTATCGCTGCTATAGAGAATCTTTTGAATGTGCATGAAAAACCTCTCTTTGGCCGCCATTTCATCGTTACCTCTGGCCCTACCCATGAACCAATTGATCCAGTGCGTTATATTGCTAATCGGTCTTCAGGTAAACAAGGCCATGCCATCGCAACCGCTCTTGCGCATTTGGGTGCAAAAGTAACACTTATTTGTGGACCTGTTAATCTTGCAGACCCACAAGAAGTAAAAACCATTCATGTTGAAACAGCACAACAGATGTTACAAGCCGTTCAAACCGCATTGCCTGCTGATGGTGCTATCTTTGTTGCCGCTGTTTGTGACTGGCGCAGTCAAACGCAGTCTTTACACAAAATTAAAAAGAATGCTCATAAAATACCACCATCCCTTCATATGGTTGAAAATCCTGACATTTTAGCAACGATTGGACACGCTCCAAACCGCCCCTCATTGGTCATTGGTTTTGCTGCTGAAACATGTGATATCATTGCCAATGCGCAAAAAAAATGTGTTGAAAAAGGAGCTGATTTCATTCTTGCTAATGATATTTCTCTTCAACTAGATGGTACAAGTGTCATGGGTGCTGATACAAATCAAGTTTATCTCGTAAGTAGAAAAAAAGTTGAACAATGGCCCCATATGAGTAAACAACACGTAGCGCAAAAATTAGCAAACGTGATTGTATCATTTTTTGCCCCCAAAACACCTACTCCTCATGAGGAAAATATACCCCTTTGCAAATAAGAACTCTTCAAACGCGTTGATATTAAAACACCTTATAAAATAGAACTGACAATATGTGTCTATCCATCTCAATTAGTATATAATATTTCTGGTTTATAATGATAATATCGCATTGTTCATATTAAATTAGAATCCCAGATATCATAAGATTCTCTCATTCCTAATCTCTCTCATGTTGAATCAATAAAAATCATTTTCTTGCACGTTGTAAACAAGGATAACTGTATGAATACAAAACGTTTCAGAAAGAACTAAAAGCGCTTATAATGGACCGTCTCAAGAACCAAGGGCTTGTCTCGGACAACACTGAGGATGATGGTGCCAACGTGCTCTTTTTATTAAGCGTAAAGTTAGTGATGCCCTATAAGTTTTATATTATTCACGAGAGCTTTACCCATATACCATTCACAAACGCTGTTGCGAAATGGGTGTGATGAGCCGTTGGGAAATGTTTTTTTAAAAAATCCTATCTCACCCTAGCCTTCATAAAAGCAGGATCTATTGCACCACTGTCTCGCCAGCTTATAAAAAAACAAGCTATCATTCACTTTGGCTACCATCAATTTTGACAAAGCTCTTGTAATGGATAAAATTTATAAAAAGCATTTTCTTTCTTCAATGTTTTTATCCACATATTGGTCATATTTATGATATGCAAATAAATGATTTTGATTGTTTCATGATGAGAGCAGCTAATGAGAAAATATGACAACTTTATTTTGAGCTCTTATTCGCTATGAAAAATAATGTATAAATCAATGATATTATAACATCTCAATGCAATTTTAAGCATACTTCATGCTGACGCTCATAAAGAATGTAGACAAAATTCATTGTACCACTGTCTATAAGTTTATGAAACTGAAGCCTTTATTATTTTCCTCAGTGATCGGTCTTTAAGATTAAATGTCTGTGTCCTCTCTCCAGAATACCAAGACCACAAAGACTAGAATTTTATCCATGATATCTTCACATTGTGATGTTTCATGAGAAGCATTTTTATTCCTTTATCGAAAGCTTTGTATCCATACATTGGTCTCGCCTATAATGTGTACGTAAATAATTTTTTGATGTTGAATAGAGTCTTTGAAATTAAAGAATATTTCTATATTTGGGATTTTATTCAAGTTGAAAATGATCAATTCTCTTCGATAAATTAGTGGTGTTATTATCTAAAAATTATTTGATACAGTGAACCACTTGTATGAAAAGTGCTTCAATGAATTCTTACTTCATTGCACTTATGGCTTTTAAAATTCAAAATCTCATCATTTTTAAGCATCAGTGACATCTCCCTTTCTTTGCTTCTTCTCAAAAAACTGCTCTTCTATGGGATCTGACAGTCAATCGCCTAAGCTTATTTTTTCCACTTCTATCATATTAATCATTCTGTTGCCCAAAATTAGAATATCTACGGAGCTACTACGTTACCCCTATTCCATTGAACTCAATATTTTTTTGAAAGTGAGAGGCAAAAGCATGCCGCCAAATAGTAGAAAAGTACAGAATTTTAGGAATTGTGCAAAACAATTAAACATTTAGATAAACGAAGTTAGATAACTCTACTGAATAAATAGAAATAAACAACTTTTCTCCCAAATAGTTCTTATTCCTTAATTTTTTACATATATCATATAAACGCAATAATCTACACTATGTACAAAAATACTAAAAATTTCTTCTACAACAGCTACTTTTTAAATTCTTCTTTGTTTTTAAAAATCAAAATTTCTATTTATTCAAACTTTATTTTTAACAAAGAAACCTTAACCGTTTTTTATAATGTTCTTGAAAAAAATCTTGTAATTCAAAGAAAGAAAAAATTACACTGTACATACTTTAAATATATTTCTTGTTTTTTTTGCTTCTTTCCTTAGTTTATTAATCTATGATTTTTACTGCTGCTTATCGTGCTTTACAACGTCTTCTGACCTCGCAATATCGTATTATGATACTGAAAGCATTGGGGGTTACTTTTTTCATTCTCACCATTTTATGGTTATGTGTGCACCAACTTTTTGTGTCTTACTTTTGGCCCTGGATTGCTCAATTTCTTCCTGGACTCCCTAGTTGGGCGGGATGGATTGGTTTTAGCATGCTTATCATCTTTAATCTTGGGTTGGCTCTTTTGTTGGCTTTTTTGATTGCACCCATCACAGCTATGATTGGTGGTTTTTTCATTGACTCTGCTGCTGAAATCATTGAAAAGGAGGATTACCCAAACGAGCCTATTGGACAAGCCTTGCCGTTTCAGCGTTCTCTTATCATTTCCTTTAAATTTGTTATTTTAAGCCTTCTTGGTAATGGAATTGCTTTTATTTTATTCTTCATACCAGGTATTAATTTAATTGCTTTTTATCTTATTAATGGTTATTTGCTCGGTCATGAATATTTCTTGTTTGCGGCTTACCGTTTTCGAACAGAGCAAAATGCGCGTGCTTTTTTACATACTCATTACACAACAGTTTTTGGCGCAGGATTATTGATAGCGATTTTTGTTTCGATTCCTATTATTAATCTAGCAACACCGCTTTTTGCCGCCGCCTTTATGACACATTTACACAAAATGCTTTCCCAAAAGACCATAGCACGCATTACACAAAAATAGTGTTCCTTGACTTTAAGGTTAATAAAACTTGCCAGCCAAAGAAAGCATAATATAAAATTTTATGCTTTATCTTTTATTAAAGCAATATATTGATTTATAATGATAACTTATCGTTTCACAACATGAGTGAAAAACCTAAATATTATGAGGGTTTCTCATTTTAATCCTATTCATATTGGATCAATTGAAATCGTTTGTTGAAATGTCATAAACGGAGGTGGTGTGCGGATAAAAGTACTTTCAAAAAGGCGTGAAATATCTTTATATGAATCCTCTTAATGCAAACATTATCGTCGCATTGAAAACTGAAAAAGAGTATGATGGTGCCGCTTTGTACCTTCTATTTCAGTAAAAACGGATAGCATAATGTCTTTTATACCATTCATGGAGAGTGTATATTCTTCATAAGAGAGTTTTGGAAATTATTGAAAGATATCTGTGTAAAACAAGCACGTAAATGAGTAATATAATGGTATTTTGAGCGTATTCTATTTTAATTGTAAAAAGCGTGCGCTTTAAAGAAACCTTTTGAAAAAAATCTTGCTCTGATGTTAGCGTTTCGCTAATATAGCGTTATTGTATTCATTATCTTTAATGGATTATTTTAGCCTTGTTAGCGCCTTATACTATAAGGTTTCTTTTCTTCAAAACTGTTGATACGAATGATTAATTGGATATTCATTTTTATTAAAAAATAAGGCGTTTGTTAACCATCGCAAGGAGTAAATTTTAACACCAAAGTAAAAAATACAAACATGTAAGTTCTTAAAACTTATGAGAAATTTATTATAGGGAATACTCTTCATGATGCATATGATTGTTATAATATGGGAAAAATTAAAAATTAAAAAACAAGCTATACGTACACTGATAAAAGTATTAAATAGACTCCTTTGTTCAACCGGTAAAGCAAATGTGACTGCTTAAGTTCTATATTCTTTCAAATCATGCAAAAGATGCACAATATTTAAAGGAAGGTTATAAAGATGAACTGGATTACAAATTATGTTCGTCCTAAAATTAACTCTATATTGGGGCGCCGTGAAATTCCAGAAAATCTATGGATTAAAGATCCTACCAGTGGTGAAATGGTCTTCCATAAAGATCTGGAAGCTAATCAATTTGTAGCTCCCAATTCTGGTCATCATATGCGTATCAGTGCTAAAAATCGTCTCATGCATTTTTTTGATGATGGTGTTTATACAGCTCTTGAAAATCCAAAAGTTGTAACAGATCCTTTAAAATTTCGTGACGAAAAACGCTATATTGACCGGTTAAAAGATTATCGTTCTAAACTTGGGGTTGATGACAATATTTTAAGTGCACGTGGTACGATTGAGGGTTTGCCAATTATTGCAACTGTTCAAGATTTCGCCTTTATGGGTGGATCACTTGGTATGGCTTCAGGAGAAGCTATTATCAAAGCTTTTGATACTGCCATTGCTGAAAGGCGTCCGCTGGTTCTTTTTGCTGCTTCTGGTGGTGCACGCATGCAAGAAGGAACACTCTCGTTGATGCAAATGCCCCGTACAACAGTAGCGATTGAAATGTTGAAAGAAGCAAAGCTTCCCTATATTGTTGTGCTGACTAATCCAACCACCGGTGGTGTTACTGCTTCTTACGCCATGCTTGGTGATATTCACATTGCCGAGCCTGGCGCTATGATTGGTTTTGCTGGTCCACGTGTGATTCAACAAACTATACGCGAAACCCTACCAGAAGGTTTTCAAAGTAGTGAATATCTGCTTGAACATGGTATGATTGATATGGTTGTATCGCGTTTAGAAATGAAAACAACAATTGCGCGTATTTTACGCTTGATGATGAAACGCCCTGCTGTTTTTAACCCTTCCGATCCATCCCCAACAGACTCTCAAACATCGCTTTCTAGGACAAAAGCAGCTTAAGTTTATGCAACAAAGTCAAATACAAAGGGTGGTGGATGATTTACTAAAAAATTATCCGAAAAAATTTGATCTTTCTTTAGAGCGTATTGTTCACCTTTTAGAGCGTCTTGGTAACCCACATTTAAAACTTGCCCCTGTTATTCACATCGCTGGAACAAATGGCAAAGGATCTGCTTCAGCAATTTGCCGTGCTCTTTTGGAAAGTGCAGGATACCGCGTTCATGTTTATAGCTCACCTCATCTCGTCAACTGGAATGAACGCTGCCGGTTAGGTCAAAAAGGAGGTGGTCAACTTGTTACAGAAAACCAATTGGCTGAGACAATCCGTGAAATTATAAAAGTAAATCGTCAAGAGCCGATTACTATTTTTGAAATTTTTACAGCCGCTGCCTTTATGTTGTTTAGTATACATCCAGCTGATGTTGTCATTTTAGAAGTTGGATTGGGAGGACGTTTTGATGCTACCAATGTCGTTAACAAACCAGCTGTATCGCTTATTATGCCCATTGATTATGATCATGAGAGCTTTCTTGGAAATACAATTGCTCAAATCGCTTTTCAAAAAGGAGGGATTATCAAACCAAACGTTCCTGTAGTCATTGGGAAGCAAAATTATGAAGAAACTCTTGCTACTTTAATACCCCTTGCTAATAAAAATAAAGCATTTTATGCTCTCTTTGATCAAGATTATCAAAGTTATAAAGAACATGGACGTATGGTTTTTCAAAACAATCAAGGTCTCATGGATCTTCCCCTTCCTAACCTTATTGGAGACCACCAAGTTGCCAATGCTGGTGCATCTCTTGAAGCAGTTTATCAAGCGGGTTTTCAACTTTCAGAACAAACCATAAATGACGCTTTAAAAAATATTTATTGGCCCGCACGAATGCAGCATCTTACCCAAGGACTTTTGGTTGATCAACTATCTCCTGATATTGATTTATGGTTAGATGGTGGTCACAATCCTGCTGCAGGAAAAGTTATTGCGGCAGAACTTACACAATGGAGAAAAAAAACAGATCGCCCCATTATTATGATTGCTGGCATGCTTAATACCAAAGATGCTGTCGGTTATTTTCGTCCTTTAGCTAACCTTGTCGATAAAGTATATACGATACCGCTGCTTGACAATAATGCCAGTATCTCTCCAACAGACTTAGCTGAATCAGCCCAAAAAGTAGGAATCCCTGCTGCCCCAAAAGCGCACCTACAAGATGCTTTGCATAAAATTAAAATGGAATATAAAGAGGCTATTGTCCTTATTAGTGGTTCTCTTTATCTTGCGGGTGATATTTTGCGTGACAATAAAACACCACCGTGCTAGATAATTAACTATTTTTAAAGCTTTGAAAGATAGACTTTTTAATCATGCAACTTGATTGTGCACTTTATCAACATCCTAAACTCATTACTGTTTTTGGCGGATCCGGTTTTGTAGGACGACATGTCGTTGAAACTTTGACTAAGCGGGGATATCGCGTTCGCATCGCTGTTCGTTGTCCACAAAAAGCTTATTATATGCTCCAAATAGGAGAAGTAGGACAAACCCAAATGCTTAAAACAGATATCAAGCATCGTGCCTCTGTTGCACGCGCATTGCTTGGAGCTGATGCGGCAGTGTTTTTACCCGGTAGCTTAAAACAAGCAAATCAATCGAATTTTAAAAACACACAAATTGATGGTGTTTACAATGTTGCTGAATTAACAGCAGAAACTGGTATTCCGCTCATCTATATGTCAACACTTGTGGCTAACGAGAATGCTTCATGTCTTTATGCACGTGTTAAGTTTATGGGTGAACAAATCATTCATAACAAGCATCTTCAAGCAATTATTATCCGTCCATCCGTTATCTTTGGACCAGAGGATTGTTTCTTTAACACCTTAGCAGATTTGTCACGTTTTTTACCAATTATGCCTCTTTTTGGAGGTGGACAAAGCAAATTGCAACCCGTGTATGTTGGTGACGTTGCTGAGTTTATCGTGCGCGCTTTAGATGGACAGGTTGCTTGGGGAAAAAATTATGATCTTGGTGGTCCCCAGATTATCACCCTCCAAAATGCTCTTGAAAATATACTTAAAATCATTCGTCGTAAAAAAACAATCCTATCTATGCCTCTTTCTGTCGGTCTATTGATTGGAGGAATTTTGGGAACAATCGGTAAATTGCCTTTTGTACCAACACTCGTAACAGCCAATCAGATACGTTTTTTGCAAATGGATAACATTGTCTCTAAAGAAGCTATAGAGAATGGATATACGCTAGAAGGAGTAGGAGTTACTCCTAGAGCAATGGCAGCATTCTTGCCAAGTTATCTCTGGCGATTTCGTCCACATGGTCAATTTTCCCAAAACCTACTCGTCTAGAATAAATTCTTCCAAAACTGAGTTAATTATTTGATTTATAATTCATAGCGCGTTGTTAGCGGTTTTAGAATCAGAGTGTTCAATAGAGTGATGTTTTTGCATTTTTAATGCTCCATTTAGTATCACAAAAAATGTTTAATCGTATATCTATAGTCTTTTGATAAAAATCGTTGAAAACAGGAGAAAAGCACTTCTTATAAACTGTCTTTATCAAAGAGCAGGTTCAACATTGGAATCCTAAAGAACCGATTCTGAACTGCCTATCCATAAACATGATAATCTA
Organism: Bartonella sp. AP9QHHD; assembly: GCF_042195625.1. Taxonomy (NCBI): domain Bacteria; kingdom Pseudomonadati; phylum Pseudomonadota; class Alphaproteobacteria; order Hyphomicrobiales; family Bartonellaceae; genus Bartonella; species Bartonella sp. AP9QHHD. The sequence goes on from NZ_JBHIOP010000082.1 coordinate 184,841, forward strand.
TGGCTTTGCATTTATATTATTTTGCTAAAAAGCTTAATAATGAGATTAAAGTAATTCTTCCTTTTTCAACAACCGCATAAGTGAGTAGAATACGAGTATACTACTTTCGATATTATCCCATAAAAATCAATATAAAAACTGTAAAGCAATGCACCATTTTTATTATTTAAAAGGTATTCCCTCTGGAGACTTTTAAAAGCTTTAAAGTTACGTGAAAAGGATAGAATTTTGTTTATATAATAAGACTTATCATGAAGATCTCTTATTCTGTCAGTAATATCACTATTCAGATCCATAAATGCATATTTTTTGCACAAATTTATGGAGATTTTAAAAGAGCTTTTTCACATAAAGAAGTCCTCTTCTTGTCTTGCATTTTTATTTAATTTCTCCTACCGTCTTGGAAAAACTTATTTTAAAGGAATGAAGAATGGCAGCTCAAGATTTTGTTGTCAAAGATATTGCACTTGCCGCTTATGGTCGTAAAGAACTTGATATTGCTGAAACTGAAATGCCTGGTTTGATGGCTTGTCGTAAGGAGTTTTCTTCCAGCCAACCTTTGCGCGGAGCGCGTATTTCTGGCTCATTGCACATGACAATTCAGACAGCTGTTTTAATTGAAACATTAAAAGCGATTGGCGCCGATATACGATGGAGCTCTAGCAATATTTTTTCTACGCAAGACCATGCAGCAGCAGCTATCGCCGCAACAGGCATTCCTGTATTTGCCATTAAAGGTGAAACATTGGAAGAATATTGGACTTATATAGATGCAATCTTCCAATGGCCAGATGGTAATCCTTCCAATCTTATTTTAGATGATGGAGCTGACGCCACAAACTATATTTTAATGGGAAGTCGTGCAGAACAAAATAAAGATATTTTATCGCATCCCAAAACAGAAGAAGAAGAAATTTTTTTCAAACAAATACAAAAGCGTATGGATGCAACGCCAGTTTTTTTTACACGACAGCGCGCGGCAATTAAAGGTGTAAGCGAAGAAACCACAACAGGTGTAAACCGTCTTTATCAGTTACAAAAAGAAGGACTTCTACCTTTTCCTGCTATTAATGTTAATGATAGCGTCACTAAATCAAAGTTTGATAATAAATATGGATGTAAAGAATCATTGGTCGATGGTATTCGACGTGGAACAGATGTGATGATCGCTGGTAAAACTGCCATTGTCTGTGGTTATGGTGATGTAGGAAAAGGTTCAGCAGCATCTCTTTCTGGTGCTGGGGCTCGTGTTAAAATAACAGAAATTGATCCTATTTGCGCTCTTCAAGCCGCTATGGATGGCTATGAAGTTGTTAATTTGGATGATGCTGCTTCCAGTGCTGATATTATCATCACGACAACAGGCAATAAAGATGTTGTTCGTTTAGATCATATGCGACAAGTAAAGGATATGTGTATTCTTGGAAATATTGGTCATTTTGATAACGAAATCCAAGTCGCTGCCCTTAGAAATTTGCCATGGACAAATATTAAACCACAAGTTGATATGATCACCTTTCCCGATGGAAAACGCATCATTTTGCTCTCTGAAGGGCGTTTGTTAAACCTCGGGAATGCGACTGGGCATCCTTCTTTTGTCATGTCAGCCTCGTTTACTAATCAAGTTTTAGCGCAAATTGAACTTTTTACCCGTTCAGAACACTATACAAATGAAGTCACTGTTTTGCCTAAACATCTTGATGAAAAGGTTGCACGTCTACATCTGGATCGGTTAGGAATAAAATTAAGTGTTTTATCAGAAGAACAAGCCGCTTATATTGGAGTCTCACCACAAGGACCTTATAAACCAAACCATTATCGTTACTAATACGTTTCCTTGGGTTAAAAAAGGGAAAGATGCCGTGCTCAGCTTTGGTGACTATAACCCCAAAGAAAAAGCTCAAAAAGAGATCCGAATCTATACGTATATATTTTGCCTTTTTTTCTTTTTTTCTCCAACATGCGCTTTTGCTCAGTCATTGGAAGGTTATTTACCATTTTTCTTCACTTTGCCGAATGGTCCATGGCTGCTTTTAGCGCTGTGTGGAGGAATTTCTTGTGCTTCACTTCTCACGTGCCTAGCTGTTATTATGCGTGCAAAAAAAACTGCACAGAAGCCTTTGAAGATAATTCAGGCAAATTTTTCTGAAAAACTTAAATATTATGAATGGCTTCTGGAAGAAACCGAGCAATTCCTTCTTATTTGGGAAAATCCAACAACCTTACCCCGTGTCGTTGGTGCCCTTTCTGCATTGCAAAAAATAGGAATCGACCAGAAAGATTTTCAGCGTTTTGAGCTCTGGGTTGAAGAAAATTCTCTGCGAGAACTTGATTATGCATTGACTCAACTACGTTGTAAATGTCACCCTTTTGATCTTTCTATCACCACCACAAACAATGTACCGCTACAAGTTACAGGAGTCATCGCAGGAACAGTCGCTATTGCTCGTTTTCAAGATATCTCAAAACAACAGAGTGAAAATGCTCGTTTACAGAAAGATATCGCCCGCCTTCTTACTGAACTGAGAATGCAGCGTAATCTTCTTGATCTTATTCAAGAGCCCGTATGGATAAAAGATTGTGAAGGAAAAGTTTGTTTTATCAATCGCGCCTTTAGAGAAATGACAGATTTTCGTGAAGGCAGTGATGAAGTGGGGGATCTTTTCAATGAAAATACACAACGCAAAACAGATGAAATAGAAACAATTTTTCAAGAACATGTTCACACAGTTATTGATGGAGAACGACATCGTTTTCATCTCACACGTATTACAACAGCCGAAGGGATGGCAGCTTTTGCGCGTGATGACAGCGCATATGAAAATCTTGCTCATGAATTAAGTTATGTTCTTCAAAGCCATTGTGAAACACTTGACCAAATTTCAACAGCTGTAGCTATTTTTGATACAAACCAAAAATTAAAATTCTGTAATCATGCTTTTAAAATTTTATGGCCGTTGGAGACTTCCTTTTTAGAAAGTGAACCAAGCCATACATTATTTCTTGAACGTCTACGTGAAAAAGGGCTCATTGCTGAACACCCCGATTGGCGCGCATGGAAAGAAGAACTTTTTAAAGCCTATCGACAAACAGAATCGAACCAACAAATTTGGAATCTTCCAGATGGGCGTACGGTGCGTGTTATCTCGAACCCTCATCCACAAGGAGGTGTCACTTGGCTTTACGAAAACCTTACAGAAAAAATTGATCTTGAACGCCGTTATAATACACTTATTAAAATACAAGGTGAAACACTTGATAAACTTTCCGAAGGCGTGGTTGTTTTTGGTACTGATGGACGCCTTCGTTTATCGAATCCTGCCTTGTCGAAATTGTGGTCTCTTCCTTATAATTTACTGGTAGAAGGGACCCATATTACACAGTTACAAAGCCATTGTTCAGCCTTAACCTTAGGACAAGAATGGGATCAATTTACCAAATTCATTACCGGTTTTGCTGAAAAACGTGAAACATATTCAGGTCGTATAGATCTTAAAAATGATATGATTATTGACTATACTCTGGTTCCTCTTCCCGATGGACAAACAATGCTTACTTTTGTGAATGTTACAGATACTGTCCATGTTGCACGTGCTCTTCAAGAAAGAAATGAAGCATTAGAAAGTGCTGATCGTTTGCGTAATGAATTTGTCCAACATGTTTCCTATGAATTGCGTACACCTCTCACCAATATTATTGGATTTTCCGATATTTTACGTGATCAAATTTTCGGCTCTATCAATAAACGTCAACAAGAATATCTTGGGCATATTCATTCAGAATCAGGAACTCTTTTAAATATTGTTAACGATATTCTTGATCTTGCTACCCTTGATGCAGGCATTATGGAGTTGGACATAAAATCGGTTAATATTGCAGATGCTATGATACAAGCAGTAGCACGTGTAGAAGATCGCCTTAATGGACGGCATATTACGCTTTTACAACAAATTTCTCCTTCCTTAAATTCTATTTCTGCTGATGAAAAGCGCTTGCATCAAATTTTTGTGAATGTACTGAGTAATGCTATTAATTTTGCAACGGAGGCGAGTACTATTGAATTTTGCGTCGATGAACAAGATGATAACATTGTCTTTAGCGTTCACAATCAGGGCTCTGACATCCCAGAAGACGTTCTTGATCGTATTTTTAAACGTTTTTCTTCCCATTCACACCATGGTGGGCGTGCGGGAGCGGGTCTTGGCCTTTCCCTTGTAAAAAGTTTCGTTGAACTACACGGTGGACATGTTGAAATTCTTACCGGTTCTGGAAAAGGAACAACAGTTAAATGTTTTTTCCCACTCTCCAAAGGAGATACGATTTTTTAATTTTAACCTTTATGATAACAAAAATTTTTCATCCATTTCATGGAACTTTTAATGAATTTTAGTTTTTTTCTTGAAAATGAAGAGGCAACAAAGCTTTTTGCACAAAATTTAGCTCTTTCTTTAAAGCCAGGAGATCTTGTAACGCTGCAAGGAGATCTTGGAACTGGAAAATCAACCATTGCACGTACAATCATTCAAACACTTGCGAACGATAACACTATGGATGTTCCAAGCCCTACTTTTACTCTTGTGCAAAGCTATCAACTTCCAAAGTTTGAAATTATTCATGCTGATCTTTATCGCCTTTCTATGGCAGAAGAAATTGATGAATTAGGGCTTCATGAAGCTCGTGAGAAAAATATTTTACTTGTTGAATGGCCAGAAAGAAATACAGCTCTTTTAGAACTCGCCACTTTTGCACTCACCTTACACTATAAAGAACATGGGCGTCATGTAACAGTTAGATCAGCGCAACATTCCATTGAATGTTTGCAACAGTCTTTTACAATTCGTACATTTTAAAAAAACATGAACATCATCATTTTTTAATTTGATAATACCTCAGTACTACCTATGAAATCTGAGATGATAGACAACATAAAGAAGGCTTCATGGAGGCACCAACCATGGAAGATGAAACGAAATGATGACTCTTTTATATAACAATGACATAAATTGCAAAGGACAGCCGTTAATTTATAGAAATTCATCAATTTATTTTAGAGAATCTGATACCTACAATTTTGATTTTAGAGAATAGTATAAGAGAATTTTAAATTGAAGTGATAACCCTTTAGAAGAGCATTATATAACCTGTAGTGAATTGCTTGTCTCTTTCTGCTTAAAAATTGTGAGCTTCAGAAAAGTAATTTGCAAAGTTTTTGCTTAAAATCTCCCTTTATGTGTTGAAAACACTATCTATCTCAATAGTCTTATCTAAGAAGAAATACCTTTAATGAAATTATCATTCACCCAATATTTTTAACGCGCCTATAAGGAAAGAATTGCATATACTCTTCATACAAAGCAATTTTTTTATAAAAAATGGCCAATTGAATCATGCATAAAAGCACGAATTCTTAAATTCATTTAAAATTTTGATTTTTATTGTCTTTTCATTATAACATAATGCAAAAAAGAATATTTTAAAAAAGTCAAAAGGAGAGACAAAATTTCTCTCCTTTATAGTAATTATACGTGGAATTAACTAAGCCCATCTTTTATCCATTCAGAAAGACGTCCTTTAGAGGTAGCGCCAACCATATTCGATGAAATATTTCCATTTTTAAACATTAATAATGTAGGGATAGAACGTACTCCGTATTGGGTAGCCAGTTCCGGATTTTCATCAATATTTACCTTAGCAATTTTAACTTGATTTTGCATTTCTATTGAAATTTCATCCAACATTGGAGCAATCACTTTGCAAGGGCCACACCATTCTGCCCAAAAATCAACCACAACAGGGGTGGAAGAAGTTAGAACTTCACTTTCGAAATTGTCCTTATCAACTTTTATACACGTCATTGATTTATCCTTTATATTCACCTTTTATAGATTGGTATAATAACAATTCATATCAAGTTATTGCAAAGATAAATTATTAAAGGACTTTTTTACACTAGAGATTGTGCGTTGTGTTTGTTTGAGCGATTTTATGAAAGTAAATAAAATGTAAAAATGCTTTGCAAGGAAAAGAGTAACTTATAAGGCAACTTCACTAAGAAATGCCTCAAGTTTTTCTGGAGGAAGTTTAAAAATTTTGGCTTCTTTACTGTAGATAAGCAGAGCCTGTATATCTTTATCGGGATGAATAGCTTGCAATAACTTTCGATAAAGAGCCATTTGCAACCAATGATGAGAAGCAATAGCAGCTTCATTTTCTGGCGGGGTTCCTGTTTTAAAATCTGCAAAGATAACGCTGTTTTGCGTGATGTAGAGACGGTCAATTTGACCAGAGATTGCTTGTTCTTTTCCACGAATTTTCACAATACCCATTAAGGAGACCTCAGCACGTGAATGCTCAGAGAAAAGGGGTTTGAGATAAACATGATCTAATATTTTCCAAATATGGCAAAGAGCATCTTCTCTTTGGCTCTCATGCCAATGAGAGGCTTTGATATTGAGATAGTTTCGAGCATAATCTCGACGTTTTTGTGGGGGACAATCGGGTAAATACTGTAACAATCGGTGAACGAGATTACCATATTCAATGGAAAAAGCTCTGTTTGTGTTCATGGCTCCTAAAACAGGTGAAGTGGTAAGCTGTTTTGGACTTGAGGACAGCTCTGTATCAGCTTCAATGGAAAGGCTCGCCACTGACGGTTTTAACGGTTTTGGTAACACTGGTTCTGCTGGTACTTTATGGGAGAAAAAGTCTGGTAGAGGTGGAAGTGTTTGGCACTCAACGGAAGAAATTTTTTGGTTTATAGAAGTAGAAGAAGGCGGTGTAATGCAATAACGCCAAGCTGCAATATCTTCCGCAGGACCTTTTATAGCTACCGCATGTGGTTCGAGAGCTCTCTTTACCAGTTGTAACCATGTATGAGATGGCGTTTTCGGACCTTTATACCCGCAAACAAACAAGCGATCTTCAGCGCGTGTCATTCCTACATAAAGAAGGCGCCTATACTCCTCTTCAGCACGCTCTTTTAAACGCAAAATTGCTTGTTTAGAAGGCATTGTATCGAATTCTGCATTAGGGCGCCAGATAAAAGCTTGTTGGTCACTCAAATATGCATTGTTCAAGGGAACTTCAAGCAAGTGAGGTGAATGCTGGGGATGCCAAATCGCACTACCGGGATCAACTAAAAATACAACAGCAGCCTCCAGTCCTTTTGCGGCGTGAACAGTCATGATGCGAATTTCTTCATGATTTTGGTCAAACTCACGTTTAATTTCTGGTTCACTGACACTTAATGTTTCCAAAAAAGCTTGTAATCCTGGTAACCCCGTTTTTTGAATCGCGAGTGTGTAGTCCATAAAAGCATCAAGCACATCATTGGCTTCCGAGCCTAAGCGCGATAAAATTTTTTGTCTTCCCTTATCATTATTCAGAATACGGCTATAGAATTCGAAGACTGGTATTTTATCCACTAAAGTACGATATTGACTCAAGCTTTCAAAAGTATCTTTAAAAGGAATATGCGACGATGCCTGTTCACAAAGGCTTTTCCAAAGAGAGCCTGTACGGTGAGCGGCAAGTTGATAAAGTTCCTCTTCGCTAAGCGCAAAGAGTGGACTTTTTAAAACACAAGCAAGAGACAAATCGTCTTGTGGTTGCAAAACAAAACGTCCGAGTGCCATTAAATCACGCACGCTCATATGTTTTATAAGCTGTAAACGGTCTGCACCAGCGACAGGTATATTGCGTTGTTTAAGGGCACGAGAAAGCGCTAGGGCAAATTGATCACGCTTACGAACCAAAACCATAATATCACTAGCACGCAATAACCGCCCTTTTGCTGGAAGCATTTCTCCTTTTTGTAACCAGCCTGCAATAGTTTCAGCAACTTTTTCTGCCAAACGTACTGCTGGTGTATCTAAATGATCAACAGTTACATGCCAATCATCAGGAAATTCGTCTTTTTCTTTAGAAATGGCATCCCATAAAATAACTTCACCTGGACTGTGAGTACGGATAGCTTCGTGTATGGTTTTTGTATTTTCTGCCGAAAGCCCTTTATAATTTTCTGGTGTTTCAAAAACAAGATCAACGCTTTTAAGAACACCTGCTGTAGAGCGAAAAGAGTAATGCAGTTGTATTTTTTCGAATTTCTGCTTTGCTTGTTGTGCTTTTTTTTGAATAATTTTCCCATTTGCAGCAAAATTTTCTGGTGCAGCGCCCTGAAAGGAATAAATAGACTGTTTTTCATCTCCAACAGCAAAAAGAGTACGTATATTGTCACGTTGACTATGACCTGTAAAAAATTCTTGCGCTAAAAGTTGAATAATTTTCCATTGATCAGGGTTCGTATCTTGTGCTTCATCAAGCAAAATATGATCAAGACCCTTATCAAGTTTGTAGTGCACCCATTGGCTTGCACCTTTGCGCTGTAACAAATGAAGTGTACGCTCAATAAGGTCATCAAAGTCTAAGAAGCCATTGGACTTTTTTAAATTCTTATAAATTTTGAGATAAATAGTACAGAGCTGAAAAGCAGCCATATTGAGGGTGGCAACCTTTGCGCATTGATATTTTTCTAAAAGAACAGAAAGCTTGTTTTGTTTATCTTCAAGCATTTGTTGAATAAAAGGCCAAATTTCATCTGATTTTTTAGACGATATAAGTGCAAAATTACGAGGTTTACCTTCTGTTGTAAAATAAATATTTGAAACAATATCAATAATAGTTTCTTCATTACAAGCGGTTTCTAATTGGGGAAGTTTTTCAATGATACTCTTGGTGTTTTTATTCCCATGAGTTTGGCAATGGGTAAAAGCATAAAGAGGAAGACGAGCAGTCTGTTGAATTTTTTCTAGTAATTGCTGATTTGTATCATCAGGTGCTAAATTAAATAGCGCCCGCAATTTTTCTTCTCCATTTTCAGACAGAAGAGAAGACAAAAAATCAGACAGTTTATGTTGCTTTTCAGCTGCTTCATACAGCAATTGGTTAAAAGTATGTTCACTGATAACCTTAAGCAGCTGTTTTAGAGCGGGTTGTACGTCATGATGCTTCAAAAGTTGGCAGCGGGCTTCTTGTAGTAATTTCTTGCGGTTGACATCATCTATGAGTTCGAAATGTCCAGCAATATTGGCTTCTAACATAAATTGATGCAAAAGAGATTCACAAAAAGCATGAATCGTTTGGATTTTTAAGCCACCAGGTGTTTCTAAAGCACGAGCAAAGAGTTGGCGTGCATAAGTCAATTTTTGCGCATTGACGGGTTTATTTTCAAACCGTGTTAAGGTTTCTTGCAGCTGTGCATCATCGAGTTCATTCCAACTGGAAAGCGTGCGAAAAATACGTGATTGCATAACAGCGGCGGCGGCTCTCGTGTAAGTAAGGCATAAAATACGTGCTGGAGAAGTACCGTTTAAAAGCAAACGAATAACGCGTTCGGTTAGAACATGGGTTTTTCCAGATCCTGCATTTGCAGAAACCCATACATGTGTTTTTGGATGTGTTGCTGTTGCTTGTGCATCAAGGGCTGCTTCAGGAATAGAAAAAAGAGTCATGATTGATCTCCTTTATGAAATCCATTTGACCATTCCCATAAGCGTGCCAGATGATCATAGTCACTTTCATATTGTTTTAACATAGGGACTGCGTGTGAAAGATAGCCTTGTTGTGGATTTTGATAATACTCCATTAACGCGATAAGATGTTCCCACGCCCTTTCACCAAGATTAATAACATTTTGGTGATCTTTTTCCGCTTTTTCTGAAAGAATTAATTGAGGAGTAATCTTACCTTTTCCATTAAGAGGAATATAAAATAGTTTTGAGGGGGACAGATTTTGAAAATCTGTAAAAGCTCCTCTCATTAATAGAGCGGTTTCCAATGCTAATTGTGGAAATAATAATTCGCGAACCTGTTTTGATGAAGGGGGTGTACTCGTTTTAAAATCAAGTATTTCAACCGTTTTGTTTGGCAATATATCAATACGATCAGCACGTCCTGAAAGAGTTACCCCTGTTGTACCTATGGGTATTTTTTGCGATTCCACTTCCGAATGTCGTATTCGGGGTTCTAGACTTTGTTCCCATTGCAAAATAAAGGGAGCAAGATTTTCAAATGTATTCCACCAGATTGTTTCAACATCAGCAGGCAAATTAAACTTATCAAATTCTTTACGTCCAATAGCGAGCAACACATCTAATGCATTTGCAGCATTTAGATTTTTTATTTGTGTGCAAAAATCTGCAAGAATAGCGTGATAAAGTGTTCCGCGTTCAGAAGCACCAAGGTCATGAATAAGGGCTTTAAGTGGTTTGAGCCTTAAGATTTTTTTAGCATAAATGGCATAAGGGTCATGGCGTAACGTTGTTATTTCGGTGATGGAAAAATGACGTGGACGCACTGCAATGGGTGGCACAGGGCAAGGGCGTGTTGCACAAGCAGACATGTCCGTATTGTCAAGCATCTTTGCCCAATGGCGTATCTTTTCACCTCGTGCACGGATTTGTTTCCAAACTTGTTGTCCTACGACAGTTTCTAAGCGTTGTAGCCAGCGTGAAGGGAGAGAAGGAACATGATCAACTCGTAGTGCTCGGCTCATCACCACTTTATCCATTCCCATCGCCCATTGAAAATCATGCGCAGAAAGACCAATACGCTGCTCTGGTGGTTCCAGAGTTAACATCATTTTCATCGGTCGCGATAAAAAAGCATCATTTCGGGTTGATATTGGCCATGACCCTTCATTAAGACCGCCGATGACCACTGTATCAACCGTTTGCAAACGCGATTCCAAAGTACCCCAGATGAATAAACGTGGATGTCCTCCAGGCGAAGGTGCGACGGAACGAGTTGCTATTATGGCAGAAAACATAGCAGGCCATTCGCAAAGATGAAATGTTAATCCCGATTGATCACTGACCAATTCACGCAAAAAATTTGATAAGGCTTGTCCTGCTTCATGTTGATAAAGATGTGCAAGAGAATTATCCTCATTGCGACCAAAATTTTCAAAAACCTCAACAGTTGCTATTGCAGCCTCATTGATGGTGCATTCTTTCTCTTGTTTCATAAGAGACGTTAAAGGCTCAACAGCTTTTTTTAAAAGATGACAAAGGAGACGTGCTTCTTCACATTTCTGCTGATCAAGGGTGTCGATTTCAGAACTATTATGAAAGGATGTATCAATCCATTTTTCAAGAAATTGATCACACTCGCAAAGATTGATGCGCCCTGTATTCCCTCGAAGAACAAAAAGTTCAAAATTTTCTGCCATTTCCCGTAAACGATGACGATTTTGTTGGAGTGTTGTAAGGGGATGTTTAAGAAGAGAAAGAAAAGCAATGGGATCATCAGGTTGCAATACATTTTCTAAGATAAGTCGTAAGAGAGTTACAGGCAATGTTTGTGCAAGTGGTATTCCGCCTGAATCATTTGCTTCAATTCCAAATCGCTGTAATTCCACGGCAACACGGCGTGCTAAATTACGGTCATTTGTAATAAGGGCTGCAGTTTTTTTGGGTTTTTCAATAGCTTTGCGTAAGGTAACAGCTATAGCGAGAGCTTCTTCACGTTCATTTATAGCTTCAATAAATGACCAATCTGCACAAAGATTTTCATAATCATCACGGACAATTTGTATCCATTTATCTGTTGTAGAAGCAGGTCGGAGTGCTTCTGATAAAAGAGCCTTTCGTTTTTTCTTTGTTATACTTTGTTGGCCAATTTCGCAAACATGATGACGTTGACACTCCATGAGAGTTAGAAGTTTTTTTAAATGATATTGAGGATGGCTAAAAACATTTTCTGCAGGATCAAAAAAATCACAAGCTGTTTTTTCTTTATTGCTTGTGCTTAGTGCATTCCATTGTTCTTCATCCATATGAAGATCAAGGCCAGGAAGAACAACAGCCCCTTTGGGCAGAGAAGCTATAACCTTTAAAAGATGAGAAACTGCGGGCATAGAACCTGACACACCAGCAGCAATGATAGGTTTATCAGGCTGCGTGCATCGCAAAGTCTCTGCATGCATTGTGAGTGCTTGATTACGCCATTCCGCGGGATTGCTTCGTTGCCTTTCGGTCAAGATTTGTGGCCAATTTTGCGTAACAATAGTCAGAAAGTCGAGCGTTATTTGCCACCATTCAGCGACCATATCAGGTGCAATATCTTTAAGTTTCGACCAATCTGCTCCTTCTGTTTCAATTTCGTCCATCAAATGCGCTAAATCCTGAGCAAGCCAAATTGCATCAGCACTATGAGCCGGAATAAGTACATCTTCTGTACCAAACATGGCACGCAGATGCGCAGGTAAATTTTCACGCCATGGGCGAATAAGGCGCGCTAAAAGCAGTAAGCGTTCACTTTTTCCAATGGGTGGATTCAGAGTGCTGGTATGATTTTCAACAAAAAGGAAACTGTCTTCATCGACATCTCCTAGAGCACGAATGGTTGGTAAGAAAGTTGATTGTGTATCGCTTCTTTCAACAAAGGCTAAACGTAAAGCGCGAGCAGCACGACGTGTCGGAACATAAATAAGGCTATCGGCAAGGGCAGTTTGAATGTCTCCATTGGGAGCGAAATTATCAATAAGGGTACCGGAGAGCAGTGCCTCAACAAAGTGAGGCAAAAAAGCCATTCCAGAAGATATAGAAAAGACACGTGGTTTATAAGTCATATGATCTCATATTGGGAATAACAAATTTCATCTTATTGATTATTTGCTTTATTTTGACTGTATACAATTTTCATACAAGAAAAAACTGAAAAGCTCTATTTATACAGGAGATTTTTAGCTGACATTCAAAATACTGAAATATATGACCTTGTCTTAAGCTATTGTGAAAAAATATATCAAAATTTTAAAAGACGTTACAATTACAAATATATTATAACTTATTGAATATTATAAAATAAATTTACCGTATTCTTTATACAGTGCAATCTGAAAGTGTTCTTTACATACTCCTTTTGTTTTCAGAAAAAATAACAATATTCAGATCCCCAACTCAATATGAAAAATCATTATCAACCAAATTGTTACATAAAAAATTCTTCTTTATTTTAAGAGCGTACTTGATAATCTTTAAAAGCAGAAAATTTTATTTTAGGAGCTCTTTCTGCTTCATAATTTAATGAAAAATGGTTCTCCGCTAAAAAAACTGGATCACCTTCTAAATCATACGCAATAGCAGAGCGGTGATTGCTGAGAAACTTTTGCAACTCATCTTTGCTCTGCGCTGAAATCCAACGGCATAAATTAAAGCGCGCAGACTCAAAATTCACTGGCAAAGAATATTCTATTTTTAATCGTTCTTTTAAGACATCAATTTGCAAAGCACCAATAACACCAATGAGAGAAGGCGACCCATCATCAGGAATAAACAATTGTACAACCCCTTCTTCAGCCATTTGTTGCAAAGCTTCTTTGAGCTTTTTTGCTTTCATTGGATCGCCTAAACAAACACGACGCAAAATCTCTGGTGCAAAATTTGGTACTCCCTTAAAGAGGATATCTTCTCCTTCAGTCAAAGTATCGCCGATACGCAATGTTCCATGATTAGGGATCCCTACGATATCACCAGCATAGGCTTGATCAGCAATTTGGCGCGAACGCGCAAAGAAAAATTGTGGAGCCGAAAGTGTCATCGGTTTTCCTGTTCGAACCAACTTTGTTTTCATACCACGTTCAAGTGTTCCAGAACATACCCGAAAAAATGCAATACGATCACGATGATTAGGGTCCATATTCGCTTGAATTTTAAAAACAAATCCCGTCATTTTAGGTTCAGTTGCTATGACATTGCGCTGATCTGCACTTTGATCACGAGGACTTTGACCAAAATCTATAAGCGCATTGATCAAATCACGAACACCAAAATTTCGCAAAGCTGAACCAAAATAAACCGGTGTCATATGACCTTCACGGAAAGCTTGAAGATCAAAATTCTTGCAAACACTTTGAGCGAGTTCTACTCCTTCAAGAAAAGTGGAACGTTGATATTGGGGAAGTAAATGGACAACCTCACTGGGATTTGAAACGATCCGCTGTGTTATCTCATCATCTTTTTGGCGAAAACGGTTATGATGAAGGTCATAGGTCCCGACAAAATCTTTACCCGACCCAATGGGCCATGTTATGGGGGCGGTATCAAGAGCAAGCTTTTCTTCAATTTCATCTAAAAGCTCTATAGGATCACGTGCCTCACGATCCATTTTATTGATAAAAGTAACAATAGGAATATCCCGCATCCGACATACTTCAAACAATTTCAGTGTTCTTGGCTCAATTCCGCGTGCCCCATCCAATACCATGATAGCACTATCAACAGCTGTGAGAGTGCGATACGTATCATCCGCAAAGTCCTCATGTCCTGGAGTATCTAGGAGATTAAAAATATGATTTTCATATTCAAACGTCATCACCGAAGTCACAACGGAAATACCACGATCACGCTCAATATTCATCCAATCAGAACGGGTTTGAATACGATCTTTTTTGGCTTTTACTTCTCCTGCAAGTTGAATAGCACCACCAAACAATAAAAGCTTTTCTGTTAATGTTGTTTTCCCCGCATCTGGGTGAGCAATAATTGCAAATGTACGGCGTCGCTTTACTTCCTGCACTCTTCGTTCCATTATTCCTCCACAGGACGTGCAAGTGTTTCAGCAATCAGTGCACGCATTTCATTAATCCCATAAAGCGCTATAAATGATCCCCATCGTGGACCTCGCTCTTGTCCAAGAAGGACTTCATACAACATTTGAAAAAAAACATTAGAAACACCAGGCCCACCTTCAGGGCTTTTTTTGCTATGATCTTGATAGCGTTCCGTTAACCTTGCAACATCAAGAAGCATATTTTGTAATATGTTGCCATCAACAGTTTCAGGTAAATGAGCTAATTTTTCATCAATTTGTGCTAATGTTGCTCGTTCGCTATCATCTGGTATACGAAATTTCTTGTTTGGTTTAACAAAAACATCAAAATATTTAATGGCAAACTTCACCAATTGATCAAGTTCTGGATAAGTTTGTGCATTTGCTTCTTTAGCGTAACGAGAAATAAAACCCCAAAGAACTTCTGCATTCTCTGCATTTGAAGCACTTACCAAATTTAAAAGCATCGCAAAGGATACAGGCAAATCAACCTGCGGTGGACAACCATTATGAATATGCCATACAGGATTACTGAGCCGTTCTTGCCATTTTTGACGACCATAAGCAGAAAGATGAGCATAATATTCATCTACAGCTTTAGGAATAACATCAAAATAAAGCCTTTTTGCTGTTTTAGGTTTTGAAAACATATAAAGCCCTAAACTCTCTGTTGGGGCATAAGTAAGCCATTCATCAATGGTTAAGCCATTTCCCTTGGATTTGGAAATTTTCTGCCCTTTCTCATCTAAAAAGAGCTCATAGTTGAATCCTTCTGGGGGGGTTCCACCTAATACTTTACAAATTTTAGAAGAAAGATTTGTGGAATCGATAAGGTCTTTTCCGGCCATTTCATAATCAATGCTAAGTGCTGTCCAACGCATTGCCCAATCTACCTTCCACTGACACTTAACTTTGCCCCCCGTAACCTCTGTTTCTATGGTTTCTCCTGTTTCAGGTTCAATATAAGTGACAGTCCCTTTTTCAACATTACCCGCAATCATCGGTACCTGTAATACTTTTCCAGAAAAGGGAGAAATCGGTAGAAAGAGTGAATAGGTCGCTTGCCGTTCTTCACCTAATGTTGGTAAAATAATTGCCATAACCTTGTCATAACAGGCAAGGATTTTCAAAAGTGTTTCATCAAAACGACCGGAATTGTAATAATCCGTAGCACTTGCAAATTCATAATCAAAACCAAAACGATCAAGGAAAGCCCGTAACCGCGCATTATTTGCCGCTCCAAAAGAAGGATAATCATCTCCAAAAGGGTCGGGTACACGGCTCAACGGTTGACCAAGATAATGTTCCATCCTCTCGCGATCAGGCACATTCTCAGGAACCTTGCGCAAACCATCCATATCATCAGAAAAACAAAGTAATTTTGTTTTTACTTTATTCTCCGTGAGAATATGAAATGCATGACGCACCATGGTTGTACGTGCAACTTCCCCAAAAGTTCCAATATGCGGTAAACCAGAAGGGCCATAACCTGTTTCAAATATCACACTGTCTGGATAACCCGTTTTTTCATACCGTTTGATAATCTTACGTGCTTCTTCAAATGGCCAAGTTCTCGATTGAGAAGCTGCATCTTTTAATTCAGGCGTAAGGTTGAGGGTATCACACTGATCACGCATCATTATTTATCCTAAAAATTACACTCTTTCAAAATAGGGTGTATGGTTCTTGAATTTATTCGTCAATAATAGCAAGCAAAAAGATGAAAATTTCTTTATACTCTTAAGTCACTATACAAAAACCGCCCTCGTTATAAATATATTTTGTTCTGATAAAAATCAAAAACATTCAATATTATAAAGCAAAATTGACCTGTTTTGATTATCGAAGCCTTCATTGCTATTATTATCATGGGTTTTGCTTATTATATTTATTAGCGCAGAAGATAAGCTTCTAGTATTGAACGAAAGAACGGTAAAAACCAACAGAAAAATGCTTAAACTAGGCATTTCATACAAAAGCACTAATCCATATTACACTTGTCACCGTAATTTTCTATTTCTTTTCTTTATCACCTTGATGACGCATTGCTAATGTACGCAAACGTAGAGCATTTAATTTAATAAAACCAGTTGCATCTCTTTGATCATAAACACCTTGATCATCCTCGAAAGTTACTAACTCACTGGAATAAAGTGATTTTTTACTTTGGCGCCCTTCAATAATTACATTCCCCTTATAAAGCTTTAACGTGACTTCACCTTCAACATGTTCTTGAGATAAATCAATAGCTGCCTGCAACATCTTACGTTCCGGCGAAAACCAAAATCCATAATAAATGAGTTCTGCATAACGTGGCATCAATTCATCTTTTAAATGAGCTGCGCCACGATCTAACGTTAAAGATTCTATAGCTCTGTGAGCCGTCAAAAGAATGGTTCCACCTGGTGTTTCATAAATACCCCGTGATTTCATACCCACAAAGCGATTTTCTACCAAATCTAACCGACCAATACCATTATCGCGCCCATAATGATTTAACTCTGCAAGTAAAGTTGCAGGTGATAAATTTTTTCCATTGATTGAAACAGCATCGCCTTTTTTAAAGCCAAGAGTAATTCTGGTTGCTTGATCTGGAGCATCTTCCGGCGAAAGAGTACGCATATGGACATATTCAGGAGCAGGAAGTGCTGGATCTTCTAAAATCTTTCCTTCTGATGAAGAATGCAATAAATTTGCATCCACTGAAAAAGGCGCTTCACCTTGCTTATCCTTTTCTACAGGAATTTGATGAATACGAGCAAATTCAAAGAGATCTGTCCGACTCTTAAAATCCCAATCACGCCATGGAGCAATAATCTTTATATCAGGATTAAGCGCATAAGCGGAAAGCTCAAAGCGTACCTGATCATTGCCTTTTCCTGTTGCTCCATGAGCAATGGCATCTGCCCCTGTTTCCTCAGCAATTTCAATAAGGCGTTTTGAAATAAGTGGACGTGCAATTGATGTTCCTAAAAGATAAGTCCCCTCATAAACGGTATTGGCTCGAAACATCGGAAACACAAAATCACGCACAAATTCTTCGCGCAAATCTTCAATGTAGATCTCTTTAACACCTAGCATTTCAGCTTTACGACGAGCAAGTTCTAGCTCTTCCCCCTGCCCCAAATCTGCTGTAAAAGTTACAACTTCAACACCTAGCGCACTTTGCAACCATTTAAGAATAATTGACGTATCCAATCCACCTGAATAAGCCAAAACAACTTTTCTAATATTTTGCCACTTTTTCATTTTAACGTTCTATATGAGCTACTTTTTTATTTCTACCCAAAAATCAAAACGATGCAAGAAATATAAAAATAAATTCTTTTTAAGCAACATTAAAAAGACGCAAAAAGCGTAAATAAAGGTGCCTCAAAGTATAAATAGTGAACACTGCTTAAAAATAAAAGGAGATTTACGTGTCATTTCTACCGGAGTGGTCTATTGTTGTACAATTTGCTTTAGCATCGTTGATTTTAGCACTTATTCCAGGACCAGATATGATGCTTTCTGTAGGACGAACCATTACACAAAGCAAAAAAGCTGGAATTATGTGCGCCTTGGGTAGTGCAACAGGGTTTGCCATTCAGGTTACCGCTGTAGCACTTGGCTTATCAGCGCTTATTTTTGCTGCACCACATACTTTTGTTCTTCTGAAAATTGTTGGCGCCTTTTATCTTTTATGGTTTTCCTTTCAAGCTTTACGGAGAAACCCCACTTTTTCCTTTGAACAGACATCTTCTAAATCTCAAAGCGCTAAACGTAACTATCTTGCTGGTATTGGAATTAATCTTCTCAATCCTAAAGTTATACTCTTTAACGCGACATTCTTACCACAATTTATCAATGCGAATGATCCTATGGCAACACAAAAATTGCTCTTTTTAGGACTCTCTTATATTCCTATTTCTTTCCCCATTACAATTGCAATCGTTTTTACAGCGCATAAACTTACCAAAACTCTCAAAAAGAACCCTCTTTATATTCGCTTTCTCGACTGGCTTATTGCTGGTACTTTTACCAGCTTTGCCCTCCATCTCCTTGTGGTTACAAAACATTGATTTATACGTGTAATGTATCGCTTTTAATTTAAATAAAAAAAACAAATATTATAAGATTTTTTCATTTCAAACCTGTTTGTTTTGGATAAAACAATACCTTTCCTTTGTACATCACAAGAGAAGCTGGAGTTTTCGTATGGATAAAAACTATCTAAGAAAAGAATAAAAACACCTCTTATAAACCATCTCAAGTACTAAAAGCTGTTACAACATTGGGAGCTGAAAAATAGAATGGTGGTACCAATTTACACCTTTATTAAACATAAAGGTGTAGGAGTACAATACATTTACAGAAGCTTTTTGTTATACTCCTCACAAGCATTATCGTGATATGAAGAGTGTACTAAGAGATACTTAAAAAACATATCAATGGATAACTCAATGGTATTTATATTTTAGATCCTCTGTTTTGCTTGTGATGCGTGATCTTATTTAAGAAAATAATAAACAAAAGCATGAGGCAGTGCACAATCTCCACTTTTTAAAAGATATTACCGTAGATGCTTTTAAAAGACATAAAACCGAATTAACGAGTATGATAATAAGGTAGAAATTAGTTATAATCCTTAAGACCTCATATTCCCTCTAAATTAGGTTTCCTTCTTATTTCAGAGATTATGTAAACAGACTATAGACAATCTCTTACCCCATTTAGCATATAAACGCTGAAACTGTTCGTCTAGCACTTATCCATCTTAATCTCTGTCTCACATATGCCATCGCATGAAGTTTGGATATTAAATTACAAACAAAAAAGTATAGGCCTCGATATCGCTGAAAATTGCGTTACCTAATGACCAATGGCATTTTCAAGTCGTAAACGTTCAGATTTACGTAAGCGCCCTGAAGCTGATTTAAGCTGTCCACATGCAGCTAAAATATCGCGTCCACGCGGTATCCGAATAGGAGAAGCATAGCCCGCTTGATTAACGACATCAGCAAAACGCTCGATTTGCTCCCAATCAGAACATTGATAATTACTCCCTGGCCACGGATTAAAAGGGATTAAATTAATCTTAGCAGGAATCCCTTTCAATAACTGAATCAATCGCTTAGCATCATCTAAACTATCATTGATATCTTTCAGCATAACATATTCAAATGTGATTCGTTTTGCATTGGAAAGACCAGGATAATTACGGCAAGCCTCCATTAGTAAAGCAAGCGGATATTTTTTATTAATGGGAACAAGCATATCCCTTAGTGTATCGTGTACTGCGTGGAGTGAAATTGCTAACATAACACCAATTTCTTCTCCAGTTCGGATAATTCCAGGAACAACTCCACTAGTTGAAAGCGTAATTCGACGTTTTGATAAAGAAAGTCCATCGCCATCAGAGGCAATCAATAAAGCTTTTTTAACAGCTTCAAAATTATAAAGAGGTTCTCCCATTCCCATCATAACAATATTGGTAATTTTTCGTCCTTCAATGGGAACAATTGCTCCATCAGGGGTATTCTTATCAGGAAAATCACCCAAACAATCACGTGCAACCAATAATTGTGCCAAAATTTCTTCTGCGGTCAGATTACGAACAAGCGTCTGCGTTCCCGTATGGCAAAAAGAGCAGGTTAACGTACACCCTACTTGCGATGAAAGACATAAAGTACCACGTCCTTCTTCAGGGATATAAACCGTTTCAATTTCAACAGGCCTTCCAGCTCCACGTGCAGGAAAACGTAAGAGCCATTTACGCGTACCATCTTTTGATATTTGTTCTCCAACAATTTCTGGGCGCGCAATGGAGAAATGACACTTAAGTGTTTCTTGCATTGCTTTAGAAATATTCAGCATCTCATCAAAATTTGAAACACCACGCACATAAAGCCAATGCCAAAGCTGACGCACACGCATACGCGTTTGATGCTCTGGTACACCAACTGTCTTTAAAGCTTGCATCATTTCATCTTGCGACAAACCAATTAAAGAGAGCTTAGAACTCTCCTTCACGACCACATTATCTGTTTTTCGTGCAAAACATGAACCAACTGGTCTAAGGTCATAAGAAATGGCCATTGCTTTCCAATTCACATCACTATTTTAGAGTTATCGAAACCTTAATGGCACTTTTGAGCTGCATTTAATGCAGCAGTGACCCCTTTTAAGGAATAAGTATAAGTGGTATGCGTTCCTCGTTTTGATATCGCTTGCACTGTCATATTGCTTCCAGCACGCATAGCAGAAACAAGCTGCTTTTCTAGCTCTGATGACGCCAGCCAAGCTGAGGAATCTTTCGTGAAAAAATCAAAGTCCTTACCTCCAATGGTCACTGTCACTCTCGACCCTTCTTGAAGGGTATAACCAGCCATAAACTGCGGTTCAAACGAAATAGGTGAATGAGAACGCTTGGTAACCAAGAAAAAGTTATCACCATGATTAACTGTCGTTGGAAGAGCCTTCAAAGGTACCGATAACACATAGCAAATCGTATTTTTGGGCGATTTATAAGAATAGGCTCCCCACGCTTCAAATTGATTTAAACGGCTTGGCGTTTGTGCATATGCCACTCCCGCTGTAACAAGAACCATTACAGATGCAGCAATAACAGTCTTTTCAAACATCTTCATTTAGCTCACTTCTTTAGTCTCTAACAAGATTTTCTTCATTGGAAAAATTCAACAAAAACTCCTCGATATTCATGTGTTATTGTCCTAATTCCTTCAATAAGCGAAATATTTTCACACTAATCAAAATAGATTTCTACGTTTCATTGTGACCTTTTAATCGTTACCAAAACATAAACTTCTTATTCAATAACCACATTAAAAAATAATATCTTCATTTTACGCTACTTATTTCGTTTTTGTATAAAAAACGATTTCTTTAAGCTATAGAACTTCAAAACGAGATGAAAATATACCATCACTCTGTTAAGAAATAAACCATACTCTTTATATCACAAGCAATCTGATGCAAAATTTTGAAAATACACCCCGGACTCCCCGCAAAAAAGCTTAATCGCCTTACGAATATCACTTCTCGACTTTATGCATTCAATACATTTATGTTCGCAGAATACTCCATCTTTTACTCATTATAGTGCATTCATATTTCGTATTCAATATCGTCCCGATAACACTTTTTCTCAATCTTCAAAAGACCTTGTAAAAATAATAAAATATTATCAAGATATTAATAATAAAACATAAAGAATTTAGATTCTATCTCAATAATCACATACAATTTTGTTTCTTTTGATCTTATTTCCCTATATACTTCATCTCCAATTATTAATTTCTAAAATGATTTTAGTAGCTTATAATAGCTTAATCGTATTATTTTAATGTATTAGACGATATTTTTCTTTCTGTTATAAAAAACTTCTTAAGAATTCTTTGGGAAAGTCTCCTTATCTTATTTCTAAGTAATTTATAAAAAGAAATATAAAACTTTTTTCTATAGCAGTTCTAACATTACCGTTTTTTAAACAATATTTTAATCAATTAAAGACACTTAAATAAATCTTCCTATGCATAAAAACTCTTTCACCCAACCTAAAGGTATAATTTTCATTCTTACCGTACAAAATTGTTCTTTAGCATGAGCTCTATACAACAGCAGACATCTAAATCATATCTATAAAATAGTTGATCTCTCCACTTGTGAAGAAGAAAGCTGGCACCATAACACTATTTTCCAGCTCCCAATGTTTTGCACAACTCTCGATACTTTAGACGATTCATAGGAAGCATTTTTACCCCTTTCTTGTACAGTTTTTATCCACACGCTAATTCCGTTTACAACGTGCAAGGAAATGGTTTTGATTGATTCAACATAAACAAGTTTGGAATGAGAGAATTTTACAATATTCGGATCTCTCATCTAACATGCGAAATAGTGAATTATATTTAAAATCAATATCTTGCTATACTGAAGATACAATATATCTCTTATTTCTTCTTGAGCATTAAAATATTATCCCTAAACACTCAAACTCAACTTACAAAAAAATTCAATGCACAAATAAACTTTTCTGTTGATTTCTTTCCCGCTTTCAAAGGACGAAGATTCTTAATCCAATCTGGACTGAAAAAGTTTGGATTCTTGTCGAGCGATCTCCTCTTTTCTTCCCACTCATGTGATTCACTTAACTAAAGGCTCTACAGACAAGTCCTGTTTAAAAATATTTACCACGCACTCTAAAAGCACTTAATATATTAAGAAGACTTACAGAATTTATCTCACCATATCTCAAATGATAGTGTTTTTACAGTATAACAGGATAAAAGAATCCACGAACATAATAATTAGATGCTTTAATATACGAGAACAAGAAAGGAAAAGCCCTTCGTTTTTGTTGGTTGCTCTTTAAAAAGAAGGTTCAATTAGAAGTAATTTTCTTAAATCTCATGACATAACCTTTTGTTATTAGTCTTAAGATGCAAATTATATTATTTCCTACGCTCTGTAGTGCATACCTCACAATTTATACGCTCATAATAACTTTTAAGCTGCATTTGATTCTGAAGTTTGAATCAATAAAGCATAAAGCGCATTGGCATTATGCGTACTGCGCAACTTTTGTACAACATCAGTGTGACGCAAAACACGTGCGATCTGTGATAAAGCTTTTAAGTGATCTGCACCAGCATTTTCAGGTGCTAAAAGGAGAAAAACGAGATCTATAGGTTCGTCGTCAAGAGCTTCAAAATCAACAGGACTTTCAAGACGTGCAAATATACCAATGATCCGATTAATATCAGGTAATTTTCCATGAGGAATCGCAATACCTCCACCCAAACCCGTTGAACCAAGCTTCTCGCGTTGTAAAACAACATCAAAAATCACATGCTCACTAAGACCTGTTAGCTTGGAAGCTTTTTCGGCTAAAATTTGCAGAACCTGTTTTTTCGAATTAGCATTAAGAGCCGGAATGATCGCTTCCGGTGCTATTAACTCACTCAAATTCATACTTTAATTTTCCTCTTACACGCTAAAATGCTCATCAATAAACCTATAAACGCTATAGATACTTAATGTTCTTTCACTTTTCGCAACATCGCATGTGTTTTTACTTTTCAATTTATAATGGGTGATGGCTCAATACATCTCATATCACTTCTAAAACAACAATAAATAGTATTCGGATCATCATTAACGGCATAAGAAACCAAAGAAATGAAGTTGTTCATAAAGTTAATTTCCTTGCGACTCTAGAACAGGTCATTATTCATAAATTTATTAAACTTGTCATAAGAGTTTGATGTATAATCCGCCATCAGAGTTTTTCTTTCTTTAAAAATGAGCCCTTAAATTAAGATGAAAAGCATACTGAGCAAAATGGACCTTTACTTTGAAAATTACTGTATAGCTTGAACATCGACTTATAACAAGAATATAAAGATTTTTAGAAATTTAATGATTATTTTAAAAGATTTATAGATTTAGCCTGATATCTGTAGCCAAGCTCCTATTTTCAAATAGGCGATATAAACCAATAAAATACGACAACTCCTATTGAATAACCGCAATATATAAACCGGTGCTCCCATCAAAATACCTAAAACAGCATCATCGATATATTTTTTGATTCGACAGAGAAAAATATGATAAATATCTCTTACCTTTCAATAACACACGCATTTATTGAGAGCTTCGTTTATCACTCATTATCACGTTAATCTAGTGATATCTTTTCTATGATACAATTATGAGTAAGCTAAACTTATAAAACAACAAAATAACCTCTAATGATGAAGCCTTTTTCACCACTCAATAACAACATTAAGGTTATAGTCATAAAAGAAGTTTTGGCATAAATAAGGAAATTTTCAGTAATAATGTTTGGTTAAACTTAAATGGAAACTCGTGAAAGCTGTAAAATCAAAGAGAAAACTGATTTCCCAAATAAATTCTGCGTACATCAACGTTGTTGATAATATCGTTAGGACAACCGTGAACTAACACCCGCCCTGTATGAATAATATAAGCGCGATCGACAAGCCCTAATGTCTCACGCACATTATGATCCGTTATTAAAACACCAATGCCACGCCTCGTTAAATGACGAATAAGTTGTTGAATATCGAAAATAGCGATAGGATCAATTCCTGCAAATGGTTCATCAAGTAACATAAAATGGGGACGAGAAGCTAAAGCGCGCGCAATTTCAAGTCGCCGACGTTCACCTCCAGATAACGAAAGTGCAGACATTTTACGTAAATGATCAATTTTAAATTCATGTAAAAGGCTATCTAACTCTTCACGTTGTTTAAGGCGATCTTTTTCAACGACCTCTAAAACAGCTTTAATGTTATTTTCTACTGAAAGACCACGAAAAATAGACGCTTCCTGTGGAAGATATCCAATACCTAAACGCGCACGTCGATACATCGGAAGATGCGTAATATCAAATCCATCAATTTTAATGGATCCTCCATCAGATTTTATAAGCCCTGTCACCATATAAAAACAAGTTGTTTTACCTGCCCCATTGGGCCCTAAAATGCCAACGGCTTCTCCCGTACGAATGCCAAAAGAAACACCATTAACAGTTCGTCTTCCTCGATAAACTTTAATCAAATTACTGGCAATCAAGGTCCCTTTTAAGGGATTTTTTGAAGCTTCACTTTCAAGATTATACCTATCGGTCTGTTTTTTTCTTTTGATTCCAAACATGAAATCTTAATGGCCATTCTTTTGATTTTGTTTTAAAATAATAGAAACACGACCTTTTTTCTTAGGCGTCTCACAACCTTCTAAAAAAGCCTTTCCGCTTTCCATATTTGCCGTTAGTTTGCACCCCGTTGCCACATTGTCACCATCAGTTAACACAACATGATTCCCTGTCAAACTCATCATTTTTGACTTTCCATCAAAAACGCCTTTATCACCCGTAGCAACTTGAGTAGCAATTTTTATATAAACTTTTCCCAAAGCTTCCATTTTTTGTATACTCGACGAACCAAATAAAGAAACAGATGATGCCTTTGTATCTTCCTTGTTTTTATCAATTTCTTTATATGCTTTATCGTAGTAAACAACTAATTCTGCCGTTTTTAAAAGACGTTCACCTTGTACCACTGAAACATCACCCTTAAAAAGCGCTATCCCTTCTTTATCACGTATTTCCAAAGAATCTGCATGAAGTTCTACCGGTTCTTTATCGCTTGATAGACTTATTCCAAAATGGGCCACTTCAGCATATCCTAAAACTGCTCCTTCTCCTAACATTCCCATGCTAAAAGCCAACATCACACCTATCCATCTTTTGTACGATTTCATTATTTCAATTCTTTTGTTTGTATATACACATACTTCTCTTTATAAATATCCTTTAAAGATTTGTATTGATATTGCGTTATTGCTTTTGAAGCACTAAATGCACACCACCATGGAAATACATGTTTTTTCCTTTTTCTCGAATTTGTAAGGCGTTTGCGGCAAGATGAAAACCGGCTTGCTGAATATTAACACGTTGATCTGTTTTTAACTGTCCCTCGGATAAGTTAATACTAGCTGACATAAATTGTACCATCATCCCATCATTCGTCGTAATCGTGAATGGCTTGTCCAACTGTAAAAAACCATTAATGTTATCGTAAACCCCCCCTTGTGCTGCGAGAAAAATCTGTCTTTGTTGGCCCATAAATGCTCTAGCTGTAATGTTTTGCAACCCAATCATTCCAGCGTGGGTATGATCTTGAAATGCCTTTTCTGCTTTAAGCCAATAAGGTTCATGAGCACGCGTATACCCTTCTAATTTTGGATTGAGCATCGTCAAATTCATCACGCCACTTTCTCCATTATTCAAAGGCATAGAATCAGAAGTAACGGGAACCAAGAAAAACGTAAACCAGCAAAAAACCAGCGCTGAAATCAACGCTAAGAGAGGTAAAAAAATTTTTAATATGCTAATGCGACGCGAATGACGGGATGCTTTTTTTAAAACATCTCCAAAAGATGATTGCGTTGAAAAGGCTTTATAATGATTGTGTACGGACATACTCTCCTGATCTCTTAAATCCTCCGCATTTTTAATCTGTATACCCTTTATAGAAGGTATTTTCAAATTTTGTTTCTTGCAATTTGTTTTTTCTTGATTTTATTTTGCTTTTATCCGTTTATATATTGTAATATGCATGGAGTGCACAATTACAAAATTTTTTTGTGTGAAAGTGAGGCTATTGTGGTAAAATCAGAGCTTGTACAAATTATCGCTCGTCATAACCCGCATCTTTTTCAACGGGATGTGGAGAATATTGTAAACGCTATTTTTGAGGAAATTGCAACAGCACTTGCAAATGGCAATCGCGTTGAACTTCGTGGATTTGGAGCTTTTTCTGTAAAAAGCCGTTCAGCCCGTAATGGACGTAACCCACGAACAGGTGAAGCCGTTTCTGTTGAAGAAAAGTGGATTCCTTTTTTTAAAACTGGCAAGGATTTACGCGACCGTCTTAATCAGTGAGAAACTTATGATAATTAAACGTATTCTTCTAACAAGTATCGGTGTGATTCTCGCAGCGGTTTTGATTGTTTTTATCGTGGCTAATCGTCAAATGGTTCCGTTAACCCTTGATCCTTTTCGAGCAAATCCTGAAAGTTTTACTTATCATGCTCCCCTCTTTATATGGCTCTTTATCTTCTTTGGTTTTGGTATTTTATTAGGAAATCTGATCAGTTGGTTTTCCTATCACAAATACAAAAAAGCTCTCAAAAAAAGTAAAGCCGAGATTGAAAAATTGAAAACATCTATCACAAATTTGGTGTAATGGTATTTAAATGAAATCTTTTCTCTCTGTATTCTATATTCAGTACAGAGTTAAAAGTGCTCTTTTTCTTTTTTTTTATACATTGTTTTAATTGACTTTAGCTTTTTTGCACTTTTACGAAACATTTAAGAGCTTTATAATATATTTTTATACCTCATATACCGTGATACAAAACATGCCTGCACAATGCTTTCAATTCTCCCATAACAATAGATATCCGCAGGAAAAGCTGCCCCTTATTTTAGAAACGGGTATAAGCGAAAACTATGCTCTCATTGATTCTGGTCATGGACAAAAATTAGAACGTTATGGAGCTTACCGCATTATTCGACCAGAAGGTCAAGCACTATGGAAACCCGCTTTACCACAAAAACAATGGGCTGATGTTGATGCTATTTTCACAGGAAACCTTGATGAAGAAGGGGTTGGGCGTTGGCATTTTCCTAAAAAGCCACTTGATGAAACATGGGTTCTTGCTTGGAATGGATTGTCTTTTCTAGGCCGTTTTACTTCCTTTCGTCATGTGGGGGTTTTTCCTGAACAAGATGCCCATTGGCGCTCTATGGAAGAACAAATTGTTAAAGCCGAACGCCCTATAAAATTGTTGAATCTTTTTGGCTATACAGGTATTGCCTCTTTGATTGGAGCACGAGCGGGTGCGAATGTTACCCATGTTGATGCTTCTAAAAAAGCCATTGCGTGGGCAAAAGCTAATCAAGAAAGAGCAGGATTACCAGATCATTCTATTCGCTGGATTTGCGATGATGCTATGAAATTTGTCGAGCGTGAACTGCGTCGTAAAAAAAGCTATGATATGATTCTTCTTGATCCCCCTGCTTATGGGCGTGGACCCCATGGTGAAATTTGGCAACTGTTTGATCATTTACCCGCCATGATCACAAATTGTCGTAAACTTCTCTCTGATAAACCGCTCTCTGTTGTCCTTACGGCTTATTCTATTCGTGCTTCCTTCTTTGCACTTCATGCTTTAATGCGTGATGCATTTGTAAATCTTGGTGGTACGGTCGAATCAGGAGAACTCATTTTGCGTGAAGAAGTTGCAGGACGTGCTCTTTCTACTTCTCTTTTTAGCCGTTGGATTGCTTGAATATGTGTAGACCCAAAACTGGTAGAGTGAAAGAAATTACCTCTCTTAGCAACCCCATCATAAAAAATCTTAAAGCACTTAGCCAAAAGAAAAACCGTAATAGAGAAGGTCTTTTCATGGCAGAAGGATTGAAATTGGTCATTGATGCTCTCAATCTTGGCTGGACAATACAGACGCTTATTTTTTCTAAAAGTGAAATCGGTAATGCTACTATCGAAAATACTGCCGCACGTGCTGTAGCCAACGGTGGTTTTGTTATTAAAGCCTCACAAAAGGTTATGGAATCACTTACCCGACGCGATAATCCACAAACAGTTATTGGTATTTTCAAGCAAAAATGGCACTCTTTTGAAATGATAAAAGGGCAGATTAAAGATGTTTACATCGCGCTTGATCGTGTACGTGATCCTGGAAACCTTGGTACCATTATTCGAACCGCTGATGCTGTAGGTGCTAAAGGTGTTATTTTAATTGGCGAGACAACAGACCCTTTCTCGCCTGAAACAGTCCGTGCAACCATGGGATCTATTTTCTCTGTACCACTTTATCGTTTTGATGAAAACGGCTTTTTAAACTGGTCTTCTCACTTTAAAGGCATGATCGTTGGCACGCATCTCAAAGGATCTCTGGATTATCGGACACTTGATTTCAAAAATGGTCCTGTTATCCTTTTAATGGGGAATGAAAAACAGGGATTATCAGATCTTCTTACGAATCGGTGTGATAAACTTACGCGTATTCCACAAAGCGGACGAGCAGACTCGCTTAATCTAGCTGTAGCAACAGCTGTTATGCTTTATGAAATCCGTCGCCCCTATTTAATACTGGAACCATGTGAGGAAAAACATGATTCGTAAATCACTCCCTTTTCTTCTCTTGGGCTTGGCTTTTACAGTAGTACTTGATCAAGCTGTCAAATACTGGGTTATGCACAATATGCCTTTAGGAACAGAAATTTCGCTTATTCCTTTTCTTTCCCTTTATCATGTGCGCAATTCTGGCATTGCATTTTCGTTTTTTTCTTCCTTTTCTCAGTGGGGAATCATCGCCATCACGATCATTGTGATTATCTTTCTTCTATGGTTATGGAAAAATACTGAATATAATAAGTCTTTAATGCGCTTTGGCCTTATTCTTATTATTGGGGGAGCCATCGGCAATCTCATTGATCGTATTCGCTTTCATCATGTCACTGATTACATACTTTTTCATATTGATGATATTTTTTATTTTGCTATTTTCAACCTTGCAGATAGTTTTATCACTCTCGGTGTTATTGCCATCCTTATTGAAGAATTGCGTACTTGGATGAAAGCAAGGCGTCATTCCAATAGTACATCTTCTCACTGATATGTTCAGTGCCTTAGAAAACAGAGATTATTGACCGTCACAAGTCTGATTACGCATTGATTTCTCTTAATCAATTCTTGTTGCTCGTCATTTCACGTGTTTCTCTTCATGGGACTATAAGATCTTACTTTCTTTTCAACTTTACATTTCTACACTTAGTTAGTGCAAAAGAAATGAACTCAAATAGAATCAATATTTTTTATCCATGTGTCCTACATCACAATTTTTGAGGAGACATTTCACAGCATTCGAAGTTCTGTTTATTTGATTTGAACAATTGATTTTCGTACGTTTTTTAGTTTTTACAGATATCGATTTTACAGAGCCTTTCTTAAGTGCTTCGTTTAAAAACTCTCCTTTTTTATTTTATATATTGTTTAATAAAAAACATTTTCTCAACTATTTTCAATGGTGTCTTGTTAAAGCAACATATTGATTATAAATATAAATTACCGTTTTTTATATTGAATAAAAGCCCTTACTATCCTAAATCTCTTTTATTTGGAATCTGTTCATGTTGAATCCATTAAAACAATGTCTCTTGCAAGACACAAGTCAATAATCTTGATTGATTTAATATGAACAGATTTTCAACCAGAGAATCTTGCGATATTCGGAGTATCATTTAGCATTCAAAAAGACAATTTATCATTATACATCAATATATTATAAAAAATCCAATTCAATAGCTCTTATAACCGTGCAAAACAGATGCAATATTGGAGGTTGAAATAGTGTGATGATACTTGCCGCTCTTCTCATAAACGCAAAAATAGTGAATATTTTATAAGGGATTGTATTACATAGTTTCTGTGAAAATAGAAAAGTTTTTAAGTATAGTCTTTTTATCTTGCAAAAATATGGCAAAAAATGGAAATATTTTTTATTAAAATGAACTATTTCCTTACCAATTTGTAAGGTTCCTTCTTCATATAAATCTCTTGTAATTTTTAAATAAATCTCCATAATAAGAGCATATATGCTGGAATTCTGTCAGTGATTCTTAAGGGTTTTTGTATTTGCCCAATTAAGGCTTATACCAAGCTTATCTGTGTAATGACAGAGACACCTTTAAAGCCCTATACCTGACAGAACATATGCTAAAGGATTTTATATTATGGCTAATTTTAAAGATTTACGTTCGGCACCTGCTTCTCATGCCGATGCATCAATTGATCAGGGATTACGCGACTATATGTTGGGTGTCTACAATGCAATGGCCATTGGTTTGCTTATTACAGCTGCTGCCGCTTATGCAATTGTATCATTAGCAACGACAACAGATATGAGCCAAGCAGCAGCTCAAATCAATAGCAGTGTTTATCTAACACCATTTGGAGTAACATTTTATACATCGCCATTCTCTTATATTGTTATGTTTGCACCACTCATAGCAGTCTTATTTCTCAGTTTTAAAATTAATACATTGAGCACAAATGCTGCTCGTAGTCTCTTTTTTGGTTATGCTGCTCTGGTTGGTCTTTCACTGTCTTCAATCGTTTTGCGCTATACGACAGAAAGTGTTGTGCAAACCTTTGTCATTTCCGCCGCAACTTTTGGAGCTCTTTCACTTTATGGATACACAACAAAGCGTGATCTCACAGCAATCGGTTCATTCTTATTCATTGGATTGATCGGCTTGTTGCTTTCCATGATTGTGAACATTTTTCTTGGATCAAGCGCTTTGCAGTTTGCTATCTCTGTGATTGGTGTTTTTATCTTTGCTGGTTTAACAGCCTACGATACCCAGAGCATTAAGTTGATGTATTATGAAGGAGATGAAAGCGATACCAGAGGACGTAAAGTTATTATGGGCGCGCTGAATCTTTATCTTGATTTCATCAATATGTTTGTCTTCTTGCTACAGTTTCTTGGCTCAAACCGTGATTGATTGCAAAAATCATTACTTAATTAAAGAACCTTGTTTCTTTTAGAAACAAGGTTCTTTTGTTTTTAGTGTAAATCTTTACCCTCTGCTTCTTAGAAACTATTCTTTTCGCAAAATGACAAAAATCCCTTATAAGCAAAAATTCCCTTGGTTTACCGGTTTTATCCAACAAAAACTCCATAGCTCCTTTTTAAATACAATTCATAGCCGCTCTCATCATCAATCAAACATTGTCAATCAAAATAGTAATTATGATCTGACCGTTGCTTCCTATAATGTGCATAAATGTGTAGGTGTTGATAAAGTTTTTAATCCTACAAGAATTGTCCGTGTTATTACTGAATTACAAGTTGATATCCTTGCTCTTCAAGAAGCAGATAAACGTTTTGGGGAACGCATCGGTTTGATTAATCTTCAGCTATTAAAAGCTGAAACCGGTTTGATTCCTGTACCTCTTAATACTATGTCACCTCATGGCCATGGTTGGCATGGGAATGCTCTTTTTTTGCGAAAGGGATATGTACGTGATACTTTACAAGTCACTCTTCCTAGTATTGAACCACGTGGGGCTGTAATTGTAGAGTTGGAAATGGCAGCAGGACCTATTCGTATTATTGCGGCTCATTTTGGATTATTACGTTACTCTCGTAAACAACAAACAAAAATGCTCCTTGAAATTTTCCAAAAACGCCCCCTTATGCCTACACTCCTCATAGGAGATTTTAATGAATGGCGAATGGGAAAAGGCTCATCTTTAAATCATTTTTTTCCCTATTTTGATAGCACTTTTGAAGTTGTACCAAGCTTTCCCTCTCGTTTTCCTTTGTTAGCCCTTGATAGAGTTTTTTCTTTTCCCCACCAATTGGTAACAAGTATTGAAAATCATTATTCACCACTTGCACGCATTGCTTCAGATCATTTGCCTATCAAAGCCTATCTTAATCTTTCCAACGCAATCAATATTCTTAAAAATAAATAAAAAAATTAATGTGCCTCATCCCAATTTTGAGCCGTCATAACTTTTACTTCAAGCGGGACAGATAAAGATAGAACCGGTATTGTAGCATTTTCCATAACATTTTTAACAACAGTCATGGTTTTTTTACTTTCTTCTTCTGGTACTTCAAAAATCAGTTCATCATGAACTTGCAGCAACATTTTTGCTGATAGTTTTTCTGCTTTTAAAGCATCTTCCATATGTATCATAGCGCGGCGAATAATATCGGCCGCAGAACCTTGAATTGGAGCATTGATAGCTGCCCGCTCATTAAGAGAACGAATTTTTACATTCTTTGCTTTTATTTCTGGATAATGGATACGACGTCCAAAAATTGTTTCTACATAACCATTTTCACGTGCAAAGATTTTGGTCTTCTCCATATAATCTTTAATTCCTGGAAATCTTTCAAAATACAGTTGAATATAACGACCCGCTTCTTGGCGTGAAATTCCCAATTGATTGGCTAATCCAAAAGCTGAAATACCATAAATAATACCAAAATTAATCGCTTTTGCACGCCGTCGTATATCTGAATGCATTCCTTCTATCGCAACACCAAACATTTGTGATGCCGTTATAGCGTGAATATCATGCCCTTTAGCAAAAGCTTCTTTTAATGCTTTTATATCCGCAATATGTGCAAGAATGCGCAACTCAATCTGACTATAATCAGCAGAAAGTAACACATGTCCTTTGGGAGCAATAAAAGCTGTTCGAATTTTACGTCCTTCAGCAGTTCGCACTGGAATATTTTGCAAATTTGGCTCTGATGATGATAACCGACCAGTTGATGTTATTGCCAAAGAATAATTCGTGTGAACTCGCCCTGTTTTTGAAAAAATATAAGAAGGCAAGGCATCTGTATAGGTAGATTTTAGCTTTGAAAGTTGACGCCACTCAATAATTTTACGCGGTAAAATATGACCTTCAGCAGCCAACTCTTCTAAGGTCTGTGCAGAAGTTGACCATTGTCCACCCTTTGTTTTAGCGCCTCCAGGCAATCCCATTTTGCCAAAAAGGATATCCCCTAATTGCTTTGGCGAAGCAAGATTAAACTTTTCATCAGCTTGTTTGTAAATTTCCTCTTCTAGAATCAAAGCAGCTTGTGCCAACTCTCCTGAAAGACGCAATAAAATCTGCCGATCAATAAGAATCCCCCGTTCTTCCATTCTTGCAAGAACTTCTACAAGAGGTCTATTAAGACGCTCATAAATTTTTGTCATTCCACGAGCAACAAGTTGCGGTTTCAATACTTGCCAAAGACGTAGCTTTATATCAGCATCTTCCGCCGCATAAAGGGTTGCTTGTTTTAAATCTACTTGTGCAAAAGAAGTAATTTTTTTCCCGTTATGCGTTAAATCTTTATAGGCAATTGGTTTATGCTCAAGCCAACGTTCAGACAAATCATCCATATTATGGGTTAACATTCCAGCATCAAAAGCATATGATAAAAGCATGGTGTCGTCAAAAGAGCTTATCATAATGTCGTATTGCTTCATCACCAACCAATCATATTTTATATTATGACCAATTTTTAACACCGCTGAATCTTCTAATATCGGTTTTAAAAGTGCTAAAGCTTTTCGAGCCCCAATCTGTGAAGCAATGCGCCCGCCCCTCAAAAGGTCCTCTTCTCCTTCATCAAAATGTTCAAGAGGTATATAAGCTGCTTTTTCCGGCTGTAATGCGAGTGAAAAACCAACAAGCTTTGCTTGCATCGGATCAAGAGATGTTGTTTTAGTATCAAAAGCGAAAAAACCCTGCTCTTGTGCTTGTGATAACCAGTCTTTTAAAATTTCCTCATCAAGAATTGTTGTATAAGCATCTCTTGTAATTTTTTGAGTCAGCGCTTGATCTTTACGTTCTTGTGCAAAAACTTGTGGAGAATTTTCAGAAAAATTATGAAGGGATGCGCGCTCAGTATTCTTGATATCAGAATCATGCCTGATATCAGAATCATTCCTGGGGCTTAGTTTTTCCCATTCAACATTTATATCAAGTGCGTCAATAACAGCTGCATCGCATGTTGTTGCCTCTGCCACGCGACGCGTTAATGTTGAAAACTCCATCGCTTTCAAAAAAGCAATTAAACGTGGACCATCTTGTGGCTCCAAAATAAAATCATCTAAATCATTATCTATAGGAACATCTGTTTTAAGCCTGACAAGTTCACGAGATATTTTAACTTGTTCTCTATAAGCTTGAATGTTTTCACGTCGTTTTGTTTGTTTAATTTCTGTTACGTTTTGCAATAGAAGATCAAGAGAACCAAATTCATTTAACAACTGAGCTGCAGTTTTTGGACCAATGCCTGGAATACCCGGTACATTATCCGTTGAATCTCCAATTAATGCTTGTAAATCAATCATTTTTTCAGGCGCAACACCCCATTTTTCTATAACTTCTGAGATACCTATATGCTTATCTTTCATTCCATCATACAAAGATACATGCGTATTTACGAGTTGCATAAGATCCTTATCGGAAGAAATAATGGTTGTTTTTGCCCCAACCTTTGTTGCCAACTTTGCATAGGTAGCAATTAAATCATCCGCTTCAAAGCCTTCCTTTTCAATACAAGGCAAATTAAAAGCCTTCGTTGCTTGGCGTATTAGCGCGAATTGAGGAATTAGATCTTCAGGAGGTTCAACGCGATTCGCTTTATATTCAGGATAAATTTGTTTCCGAAAAGTATCAGATGAATAATCAAAAATAACAGCAAAATGTGTTGGAACAACACCCGTAGCTGTATTACGAGCATCACAAAGTAATTTCCATAACATATTGCAAAAACCAGCTACTGCTCCTACAGGAAGTCCATCCTTTTTACGTTTTAAAGGCGGCAAAGCATAATAAGCACGAAAAATATAGCCTGATCCGTCAACCAAAAAAAGATGATCTGTTGCTTTCATGACATTTTTTCTCCATTTCAGCTAAAAAAACAAATTACCCTTATATATTTTTTCACTTTGCCTCTAAAAAGCCATTTTTTCTCTTCATAAGACGTGAAGTCGTTGCACTTTATATTAAGTACCTAGAGCTTTTCTTTGCTGTTACAGGATTAATAGCTTTCATTTTGCTCCTCCTATGATAGCTGAGGTACGATGTAGCGACAGGGTCGTTGTGGTGTTCCCCTCCCCACAACGACCGTTTTTTTTGACATCGATATTCTTTAATTTCAATCGTGACTCTTTTAGATAAAAGATGATGTTATTCATGAATTTTGAAGTTATTCCACAGAGCTTTTTCACCCATTTTGTAGATAAAATCAGCGTGTAACTTTTTTTCTTGCATACTCAATCTCGAAGGTAAAGCCTGCGGGCGAATTTTAACGGCATAAGATGTATCTTTATCGTTCTGGATATGTTCATCAATACCCCTTCTGTTATCAAAACCCAATACACCTTGCTTTCCACCGATGAGCTCAATATAAACATCGGCTAGAATCTCTGCATCAAGCAAAGCACCATGAAGAACACGATGGCTGTTATCAATTCCAAAACGTTTGCATAAAATATCAAGAGAATTAGGACCCATAGGAAATTTACGCCGCGCCATAGCCAATGTATCAAGAATATTATCAACACTGATAAGCGGTTTGTTGACGCGTTTTAATTCTGCATTAATAAAACCAATATCAAAACTCGCATTATGCGCAATCATTGTCGCGTCTTTGATAAATTCCAAAAATTCATCAACAATATCACTAAAACTTTTCTCGTTTTTCAAGCGTTCATTGGTTAATCCGTGAATTGCTACAACTTCATCAGGAATAATAACGCCTTCAGGGTTTAAATAAACATGAAATTGGCGTCCTGTGAGATAACGATCAACCATTTCTACACAACCAATTTCGATTATGCGATCTTTCTCTTTATCTAAACCTGTTGTTTCTGTATCAAAAATAATTTCACGCATAATTTTAATTCTTTAGCAATTTTTTTATCACATCAAAAACCTGTTGACGTGTATTCTCTAAATCTTTCCCTGTATCAATAATAAAATCAGCGCGTTCTCGTTTTTTTTCATCTGGCATTTGTTGAGCGTTGATAAAGGCAAATTTTTTCTCATTCATACCTTGGCGAATCATTACACGTTCTTTTTGTATTTCTGGTGGAGCAGAAACAACAATAACGCTATCCACACGACTTTCACCATTTTTTTCAAACAGAAGTGGAATATCAAGAATAACTAATTTTTTCCCTTGTTCACGCGCTATATCAATAAATTCCCTTTCTTTTTCTTGCACCAAAGGATGAATTATTTTTTCTAATGTTTGTAATTTTTCTTTATCATCAATCAAAATTTCAGAAAGTTTCAAACGGTTAACTTCTCCGTTTTCAACCACACCAGGAAAAATACGCTCTATGAATGACAAAGCTGGCTCACTTTTATAAAGCTGTTGTACTGCTTCATCAGCACTAAAAACAGAAATACCCGCTTGCTTGAAAAAATCAGCAACTGTTGATTTTCCCATAGCAATTGATCCCGTTAATCCTATGATCTTCATTCTCTTTTTTCACTCATATCCTCTAAAATAGCTGTCCGTAACGCTTTTGTTACCTGTGGTCTTATTCCGAACCACTGTTCAAACCCTATAACAGCCTGATGTAGAAGCATCCCAAGTCCATCAACCGTCTTGAGATCACAAGCCTTTGCCTGTTGTAAAAAAGGAGTTATCAATGGTGTATAAATAATATCTGTTACTAATGCCGTTTTTTTTGCTTTATGAAAATCGCAAAAAAAAGAATCACTTTTTTCTTCTGGACTTTTTATGCCAATAGAGGTTGTATTAACAATCAAATCAGCTTGATGAAGTATTTCATGGATTTTATGCCAATCGTAAACTTTAATGATTTTTCCAAAATGCTGAGCTAAATTATCAGCACGTTGTTTTGTACGGTTAATTAAATAAATCTGTTCAAATCCGCGTCTTTTTAAGGCATATATGATAGCGCGTGCGGCACCACCTGCTCCAAAAACAAGAGCTGTTTCCCCTCCCCAATCAGATACAAAATCATCAAGATTAGCGCTAAAACCATAGGCATCACTATTCGTGGCACAAAGCTTATCTCCTTCATACCAAAGTGTATTAACAGCACCAATCATTGTTGCTCTCTCATCTTTATAATCTGCTAAACGAAAAGCTTCCTGTTTATAAGGCAAAGTAACATTTCCTCCACAAAAGCCTATTTTTTGTAAAGACGCAATAAAATGACTGAACTCTTCAGATGTTACTTCTTGTGCAAGATATTCTCCTTGTAAACCATATTGTTTAAGCCAAAAATTGTGAATTCTTGGCGATTTTGAATGATGAATTGGAGAACCAACAACAAAAGCACGCGGATAATTTGTTTTTTTATTGTTAAGTCAACCATCAATAATTCCTAAGTGGCGCAGTTTTATGAGTAGAGGCAGCAAAGGTAAACCAACAATGGTAAAAAAATCTCCTTCAATTTTTTCAAAGAGATGAATTCCTTCTCCTTCAATTTGATATACTCCCACGCTGTTTAAAACATCTTTTCCTACGCGTGCTAAATAACGTTCAATAAATTCTGATGAGAGTAAACGGACGGACATATGTGCACTAAAAGCTTCAACCCAAATTTTTTGACCATTTTTAAATAAAGCTACCGCACTATGAAGAGAATGGGTTTTTCCTGATAATTCACATAAACGTTGATGTGCTTCTTTAATATTTGTTGCTTTGTGAAAAACTTGACCTTCAAAATCAAGAACTTGATCACAACCAATAACGAAAGCATCAGGAAAACGGTCTGAAACATTTTTTGCTTTTGCGCTCGCAAGAAAACAGCTGAGTTCTTTAGGTGTTTTTTCTTTTGCTTTTTTTTCTACTTCTCTTTCATCAAAAGAAGCTCCTTCAATGGAAAAATTTAAGCCTGCTTTTTTTAATAATTTTGCACGATAAAAACTAAGAGATGCTAATATTAAAGTATCTGCGTTCATGAGAATTTTCTCTCATTTCCTTCACGAAATCGTGATAACAGTTCAAATATTGCAGCAGCAGTTTCTTCAATAGAACGTCTTGTGACATCAATAATAGGCCAACCAAAACGTTCGCAAATGCGTTTTGCATGGATTAATTCTTCAGCTATGTTGATACGATTAGTATAATTATCAAGAGCAAAACCTTCTCCTAAATCTCTATTTTGACGAATATGTGAGATTCTTTCAGCTGAAGCAATTAAACCAATAATTAAAGAATTTTTTACCTCTAAAAGAGATTCTGGCAAATCAATTCCTGGAATAAGAGGAACATTAGCCGTTTTGATTCCGCGATTTGCTAAATAGATGCTTGTTGGTGTTTTAGAGGTTCTTGAAATTCCCACAAGGATCACATCTGCTTCGGATAAGCTACTGGAAGACTGTCCATCATCATGCTCTATTGTAAAATCCAGTGCCTCAATACGGCGAAAATAATCTGCATTAAGATCATGTTGTGCGCTCGCACGTAAATGTGTTGGCATTCCAAGGTAAGACTGAAAAGCATTTAAAACAGGATGCAATATATCAATACAGGGAACTTCTATTTTTTTGCATTTTTTTTGAAGGAGTAGTTTAAGTTCTTCATCAATCATTGTGTAAAGAACAATACCTGGCTCTTGTTGTATTTCATCAAGAGCTTTCTGTAACTGTATTCTATTACGAATCATAGGATAGATATGCTCTGTTGCCTGAATCATTGCATATTGCGATGCTACAGCTCTTCCAACAGAAATTAATGTTTCTCCTGTTGCATCAGAAAGCATGTGTAAATGAAAGAATTTTTTTTCTTTTGTCACAAAAATTTTAACTCCTTGTTAAGACATGTGTATATATCCTCACCGTTTTTTATAAAACTAAAATTTATGAAAAATTCTCCTTTTTTATGCACAAATTAAATGCTTGTGATAATTTAATCCCTCTTATAAAAAAAGAGGGGATAATATCTTTAAGATAGTGATATTTTTATTCTTTTTTCAGTTCCTTTTGTGGATAAAATTGAGGATAAATAATAATCCACACTAAACACAGTTATAAATAAGAATAATCCTTTCTTTAATATAAATTTATTAATATAAATTTCTGTAAAAAATACTTTTGAATAGCATTTCATTAATGCTATAATCCTAACTCACATTTTTGTTATTAAAATAATTAAATACTATTTGGATTTTATATTTTTTCAAGTTTTTCATATAATTACTTAATATTACAGGAACAAATTTCATATAAATGGTACTTGCAGATTAAAAAAATTGAGTGTAGGATATTTTTTCTTAATAATATTTCACTCATAAATTTCCATAAATTATTTAGAACAATCTTCTCCTTAATTACAAAGAGCATATTTCATGCAAAAAATGAAACTACAAGAACTTAAAAGCAAAAATCCCGTTGAGCTTGTTTCTTTTGCTGAAACATTAGAAGTTGAAAATGCCTCCCTTATGCGCAAACAAGAATTAATGTTTGCTATCTTGAAAAAACTTGCTCTACAAGACGTTGAAATTATAGGAGAAGGTGTTGTTGAAGTTTTACAAGACGGATTTGGATTTTTGAGATCTGCTGATGCTAATTATCTTCCTGGTCCTGATGATATTTATCTTTCACCTGCACAAATACAGTCGTTTTCTTTAAAAACAGGCGATACAATTGAAGGTCCCATACGCAGTCCAAAAGAGGGAGAACGTTATTTTGCTCTCCTTAAAATTAATACAATTAATTTCGAAAAACCTGAAAAGATTCGTTATAAAATCCACTTTGATAATCTTACTCCTCTTTATTCAAATGAACGTTTCCAAATGGAAATACAAGATCCTACAGAGAAAGATATGTCATCACGCGTGATTGATTTGATATCTCCATTGGGAAAAGGACAAAGAGGGTTAATTGTAGCTCCTCCTCGGACGGGAAAAACAGTTTTACTTCAAAATATTGCTCATTCTATTACCACTAATCATCCTGAATGTTATCTCATTGTTCTTTTAATTGATGAACGACCAGAAGAAGTTACTGATATGCAGCGTTCAGTAAAAGGAGAAGTGGTTTCTTCTACTTTTGATGAACCTGCAATACGTCACGTACAAGTGGCAGAAATGGTTATTGAAAAAGCCAAACGTCTTGTTGAATATGGGCGTGATGTTGTTATTCTTCTCGATTCTATTACACGTCTTGGGCGTGCATATAATACAGTTGTTCCTTCTTCAGGTAAAGTTTTAACAGGTGGTGTGGATGCAAATGCCCTCCAGCGTCCAAAGCGTTTTTTTGGTGCAGCACGTAATATTGAAGAAGGCGGATCTTTAACCATTATTGCAACGGCTTTGATTGATACAGGAAGTCGTATGGATGAGGTTATTTTTGAAGAATTTAAAGGAACAGGTAATTCGGAAATTGTTCTTGATCGAAAAGTTGCTGATAAACGTATTTTCCCTGCTATGGATATTTTAAAGTCAGGAACGCGTAAGGAAGAACTTCTGGTAGAACGACAAGATTTACACAAAATTTTTGTTCTTCGTCGTATTTTAGCATCTATGAATGTAACAGATGCAATTGAATTTTTGATTGATAAATTAAAGCAAACAAAAAACAATAGTGAATTTTTTGATTCAATGAATACGTAGAGTCATTAAAGTTTTTATTAGGATAAAACCTGTGGATACAATCTTTGCTGTTTCGAGTGGATTGTTACCTTCAGGGGTTGCAGTCATTCGGCTTTCTGGTCCTCATGTTGTGGATATAGTTAAAACGCTTTGTGGTCGTTTACCTAAAGCACGTTTTATGCATTATGGAAATCTTACTGCTCGTGATGGTAGTTTTTTAGATTCTGGTTTAACTGTTTTTTTTCCTGCTCCTCATAGTTTTACGGGGGAAGATTGTGCAGAATTCCATTTACATGGAGGAAAAGCAGTCGTTAATCGTTTTCTCGATGAATTGTCGACATTTTCTGGATGCCGTATTGCAGAAGCAGGTGAATTTTCACGTCGTGCTTTTATGGAAGGAAAATTAGATCTTGTTCAAGCAGAAGGTCTTGCTGATTTAATAGAAGCAGAAACGGAAAGCCAACGGCGTTTAGCTGTTATGGGTACAAGTGGACATTTAACGACGCTTTATCGTGATTGGCGTCATAAGCTTATGAAGGCGCGTGCTTTTATTGAGGCAGAACTTGATTTTGTTGATGAAGCAGATATTCCCAACGCAATATCTGATAAAGTTTGGAAAGATGTTGAGGATCTTTGTATTTCTATTCGGGAATATATTACTGAAGGAGAACGTGCGAGTATTTTACGTGATGGATTAAAAATTGTTATTGCTGGTGCTCCAAATTCTGGAAAATCAAGCATTATGAATCGTCTTTCAGGAAGATCTGTTGCTATTGTAACGGAAGAAGCAGGAACAACCCGTGATGCTTTAGAAATGAGAATTATTCTTGGTGGTTTACCTATTTTTTTAACCGATACTGCTGGTTTTAGAAAAACAGAAAATAAAATAGAACAAATGGGAATAGAAATTGCTAAACAGCATGTTAGGGAAGCTGATTTGGTTATTTTGGTTTATGATATAGGAAATCCTAAGCAAGTTGATTTACCAGAAACATCAGCTGAAATATGGTGTGTTGGCAATAAGCTTGATCTTTATGAAAAAAATGATCAGCGTTGGTCTATACAATTTTCTGCATTAACTGGTTTAAATTTTGATTATTTTATAAAAGAACTTGAATTATTTTGTCATCATCGTGCTTCTGAAATTGGAAATATTGTTCCAGCACGTAAAAGGCAACTTCAATTATTAAAGGAGGCTGTTAAAGAGATTGAATTTTCTCTTAATTATCATTCTCTTGATCTCAGTTTACGTGCAGAACATCTCCGTTGTGCAAGTGATTTTCTTGGGAAAATTACAGGGGATATTGATGTTGAAGATTTGCTTGATATTATTTTTTCAGAATTTTGTGTTGGTAAATAATGATTCACGTGAAACATTGATTATTTCATAGACAGATTATAAAGATTATGTAATTTATATCCTGTTTCACGTGAAACCTTAGAATATTTTCTACGGAATTAATTAAATGCAATCATATGATGTTGTTATTGTTGGTGGTGGTCATGCTGGCTGTGAAGCGGCTTCAGCTTCAGCACGTGTAGGAGCCAAAACAGCGCTTGTTACACATAAAATATCAGCACTGGGAACAATGTCGTGTAATCCTGCTATTGGTGGACTTGGAAAAGGGCATCTAGTTCGTGAAATAGATGCGTTAGATGGTCTTATGGGAAGAGCAGCGGATGCTGCTGGAATTCAGTTTAGACTACTTAATAGACGTAAAGGACCGGCAGTAAGAGGACCACGGACACAGGCAGATAGACAACTTTATAAAAAAGCAATTCAAAAATTATTAAAAGAACAAGAAAATCTTACTCTTATTGAGGATGAAGTTATTGATCTGGTTGTTAAAGATAATTGTGTATCAGGTGTTATTTTAAAAAAACAAGGAACAATTTTTTCTGGTGCTGTTGTTTTAACAACAGGTACGTTTTTAAATGGCTTTATTCATATTGGTAATAAAACATGGGCTGCTGGTCGTATGGGAGATCAGTCAAGTGTAAAACTTGCTGAACATTTGAAAAAATATCATATAAAACTTGGACGATTAAAAACAGGAACCCCTGCTCGTTTGAGTAAAAAAACAATTGCTTGGGAAGCTCTCCAAAAACAACAAGCAGATGAAAATCCCATACCCTTTTCTCTTTTAACAGAGAAAATTGAACAACCACAAATTGAATGTGCAATAACACGTACAAAT
The DNA here is from genome assembly GCF_042195625.1 of Bartonella sp. AP9QHHD. NCBI lineage: Bacteria > Pseudomonadati > Pseudomonadota > Alphaproteobacteria > Hyphomicrobiales > Bartonellaceae > Bartonella > Bartonella sp. AP9QHHD. The sequence goes on from NZ_JBHIOP010000082.1 coordinate 228,368, forward strand.
GAGAAAACACATCAAATTATTCGCGAGAATATTTATCGCTCTGCTTTATATTCTGGAAATATTGAAGGGTTAGGACCACGTTATTGTCCTTCTGTTGAAGATAAAATTGTTAAATTTGGAGAACGTGATGGACATCAGATCTTTCTGGAACCAGAAGGATTAAATGATGATACTGTTTATCCAAATGGTCTTTCTACTTCTCTTCCTGAAGATGTACAAATTTCTCTATTGAAAACCATTGAAGGATTGGAAAATGCTATAGTTTTGCAACCTGGTTATGCTATTGAATATGATTTTGTTAATCCACAACAATTAACGAGAAACTTAGAATTACGTTCTTTACCGGGTTTGTTCTTAGCAGGCCAAATTAATGGTACAACAGGATATGAAGAAGCAGCAGCACAAGGACTTTTAGCTGGATTAAATGCTGCACGTAAAGTAGGTAAATTAGATGAAATACTTATAAGTCGTTCTACTGCTTATATTGGTGTTATGATTGATGATTTGGTTTCACGTGGTGTTTGTGAACCTTATAGGATGTTTACATCACGTGCTGAATTTCGTTTATCTTTACGATCTGATAATGTTGATACGCGTTTAACACCTTTGGCACAAAAATGGGGTATTGTGAGTAAAATACGTTGGGAATGTTATCAGAAAAAACAACAACGGCTTGATCAAGCACGATCAATATGTCAAAATCTTTTTTTAACACCCAATGAAGCTTCTGCTCATGGATTACATGTTAATCATGATGGAATTCGGCGTTCGGCTTATGATTTTCTTGCTTATCCTCATATGACCTTAGAGCGTCTTTCAGATTTTTGGCCACAATTAAAAACAATTGATTCTAAAACAGCAGAATCTTTAGAAATTGAAGCACAATATGCGGTTTATTTAGATAAACAAGCACAAGATATTGCCTCTCTTCAGAGAGATGAGCGTTTAGAAATTCCTTCTTCTCTCGATGTTCAGGCAATTTCAGGTCTTTCAAATGAACTTAAATCAAAAATTCAAGAAGTGTCGCCGCGTTCAATTGCTGATGCACAAAAAATTGATGGCATGACACCCGCCGCGTTATCGCTTATTATTACACATATTCAACGTCAACGACGTGAAAAGGCTAAAACAGCTTAATGAATTTTTCTACAGAAAAAAAATATCAACAATTATTAAATATTGTTCCTTCTGTTTCACGTGAAACGATGGAAAATTTAATTCAGTTTGAGTCTTTAATACTTCAGTGGAATGCACATATTAATTTGATATCTGCTACAACTATACCAGATCTATGGACACGACATATTCTAGATTCAGCACAAATTTTTCCTTTGTATGCTCATTCTTTACATTGGTGTGATTTAGGATCAGGAGGAGGTTTTCCTGCAATTGTGATTGCTATCTTTTTGAAAGAAAAAAAAGCAGGACATATTAATCTTGTTGAAAGTAATGGGAAAAAAGTTGCTTTTTTGCGAACAGTTATTGCTCAACTTAATCTTCCAGCAACGGTTTATCACGCTAGAATTGAAGATATATATCAAAAAATTCCCATATCTGATATTATAACAGCACGGGGATTAGCGCCGCTTGATACTCTTTTACAACTCATTTTTCCTTTATTAACAGAAAAAACAATAGCTCTTTTGCAAAAAGGTCGGGATTACGCTACAGAAATAAAAAATGCCTCTGCCAATTGGCACTTTGATCTGTTAAAACATAAAAGTAAAGTTGATGAAAATTCTGTTATTTTGGAAATTTCTCATATTCGATCATATAGAGGGTAGAGCAAAATGAGCGAAACACGAATTATCGCTATTGCAAACCAAAAGGGTGGAGTCGGAAAAACAACCACAGCAATTAATCTTGCTACAGCTTTAGCGGCTATTGGTGAAAATGTCCTTATTATGGATGTTGATCCACAAGGTAATGCTAGTACAGGTTTAGGGATTGATCGTAATAGCCGTCCTTTATCTTCTTATGATGTTTTGGTTTCGGGCGTTTCAATTACACAGGCGGCTTTAAAAACAGCCGTACCCAATCTTTATATAGTTCCCTCTACACTTGATCTCTTAGGTGTGGAAATGGAAATTTCTTCATCAAAAGATCGCATACAACGCTTACGTAAAGCTCTCTATGATGATCCGGAAATGGAAAAAAAATTCAATTATATTTTAATTGATTGTCCTCCCTCCCTTAATCTTTTAACACTTAATGCTATGGGGGCTGCGGATTCTGTTTTAGTGCCTATGCAGTGTGAATTTTTAGCACTTGAAGGTTTAAGTCAATTACTTGAAACAGTAAAACAAGTGCGATCCGTACTTAATCCATCTTTAGAGATCCAAGGTATTGTTCTAACAATGTATGATGGACGTAATAACCTTTCAAATCAAGTTGTTGAAGATGTACGTTCTTTTATGGGAGATAAAGTTTATCGTACTGTTATTCCACGAAATGTAAGAGTATCAGAAGCGCCTTCTTTTGGCAAACCTGTATTGCTTTATGATCTTAAATGTGCTGGGAGCCAAGCTTATTTGCGTCTAGCATCAGAAATGATTCAACGTGAAAAACAAGCACGTGCTGCTGCTTAAAAATGTAAAATTTTTTGTAAGAAAACTCAAAGAGCAAAATTATGAACGATGATCTATCAAAAAAAAGACTAGGACGTGGATTAGCGGCATTGATTGGAGATATCAATTTAAACAACAATATTGCACGTTCATCAAGCTTTGATAAATTAAATGAATCCGGTAGTCTTTCTGAGCGATTTATTTCTATTGAATCTATTTCATGTAATCCTCACAATCCTCGGCGTCATTTTACTGAAACAGAGCTTGATAATTTGACACAATCAATTCGTCAACACGGTGTGGTTCAACCGGTTATTGTGAGGCCTTTAAGAGATCATCCTCATCGGTTTGAATTGATTGCGGGTGAACGGCGCTGGCGTGCAGCACAACGTGCAAATTTAAGTCAATTACCCGTTATTATTCGTGATGTGGACGATAAAACGGCTTTGGAATTGGCAATTATTGAAAATGTTCAACGTGCAGATCTTAATCCTATCGAAGAAGCAAAGGGATATGAGATGCTTCTAAATGAACATGATTATACGCAAGTAGATTTAGCGCAAGTTATAGGAAAAAGTCGTAGTCATGTTGCAAATACGCTTCGTTTGTTAAAACTTCCAGAAAAAGTACAACAATTCTTAACTGATGGACAACTTTCTGCAGGTCATGCACGTTGTCTTATAACCGTTGATGATCCACAAAATTTAGCTGAGAAAATTATTCGTGAAGGGCTTTCAGTACGTCAAACAGAAATACTTGCATATGAGCAAGCTAATCCTAAAACTAAAAAGCGTACCAATACGGAGAAAGATGCTGAAACAAAATCTTTAGAAAAATTACTTGCAGATGTGATAGGAATGAAAGTTATTATTCGACATGGTAAAAAAGGTGGAGATTTAAAAATACATTACTCTTCATTAGAACAATTAGATGAAATTTGTCGGCGTTTACAAAGTTAATCAATTGTTCTAAAAAGATTTTTTTAACAGTTATCTTTTAAAATTTTTATTATTCTATACATATGCTCTTTAGCAAATTCTATATTTCTTGCAGGTAAAGAGTTTTTTTCATAAGTAGAATTTTCTTCATCAGTAAGTACATACAATGTCGCTTGAAGTGCTAGGTGAGCAACAACAAAATCTTTCGGTGTTATATTATTTTCTTTTAAAATATTTACAAGTTTTGGATTATTAAAAATATAGGAAGCGTATTTTTCAATATTATCATCATAAGTACTGAGATCACTTTTTGTATTTGTTTGTTCTGGTTCTGAAGATAAATTTCTACATTCTGCTTTGATTTTTTCCAGCTTTAAAAGAATATCTTCTGTTAAGGGATAATTTGCAATGAAAGGCGGTATAAAAGAAGGATCATCTATTTCTTGTTTTTTTTCTTGAGCGTATGATACAAAAGGAAAAATGAAGAAAAAACACAATAGAAGTTTAAACATGACGAAAAATTATCCTTTCTTTTTTGAATTTCAATAAATATTTTTCCGTCTGTTATTCTTTATTTTTAGAAAAACATTTGTAAATATAATCGAAATAAAAACAATTATTAGGAATGGTAAAAACACGGTGTTTTTTTAATGCACGTACTTTTTTATTAGATTAATGGGATAATATTTTTTAATCTCATAGCTGATTAGTTGCTCAAAATGAGTTTTTCACAGCTATTTAAAAGAATTGTTGCTTTGTAAAAATGTTTTTTAACAAATTCAAGATTGTTTAGAAATATAGTATTTTTCTCAGTAGAATATTCCTTTTCAGGTACAAATATGAGAAGCGCTGATATTTCTTTAAGTGCTGAGGTTCCCGCAGCAAAATCTTTCGGTGTTATATTATTTTCTTTTAAAATATTCACAAGTTTTGGTTTACTAGAAATATAGGTAGTGTAGTTTTCAATACTAGAGTGGATACTAGAATCATAAGTTATAAGATTATTTTTTGTTTCTGGAAGTAAGTTTTTACATTCTTTTTCAATTTTTTCCAGCTTTAAAAGAAAATCTTCTGTTAAGGGATAATTTGCAATGAGAGGTGCTATAAGAGAAGAATTATCTGTTTCCTTTTCCTCTGCCATTGTTTGTTGAATATGTATCACGAAAAGAAAAAGCAGGAACAAACGTAATACGAACTTACGCATGGTTAAAAATTGTCCTTTCTTCTTCGAACTTCAGCAAAAACTTCTTCATCTGTTTTTTCTTCCATTACAAGGTTCTTTCGCAATACACTATCATCCCAGCGGAGAAAGGGATTGGTGGCTTTTTCTTGCCCTAAGGTTACTGGTAAAGTCATAGCGTTTTTTGCACGTAGCAAAAAAACTTCCTCTATTCTTTGGTGGAGTTTTTTATTATGTGGGTCAATTGTTAGTGCGAAAAGAGCGTTATTTTTTGTATATTCGTGTCCACAATAGAGAAGTGTTTCATCAGGAAGTTTACGAAGTTTTTTTAAAGAATTCAGCATTTGTGCTGGTTTTCCTTCGAAAAGACGTCCACAGCCCAATGAAAAAAGTGTATCTCCAGCAAAGAGTAAATTCTTTTCAGGAAAATAGTAAGATAATGCGCCTAGAGTATGACCAGGTGTTGAAAGAGCTAAAAGAAGGAGTGAGCCAAAAGAAAAACTTTCATCAGGTTGAAGTGTTTTATCAAGATGATTGATCTTTTCTTTTTCTGCTTCTGGTCCGATAACCGTAGCGTTGTAAACTTGTTTTAATTCTGATAGGGCTTCTACATGGTCGTGATGATGATGAGTTACAAAAATAGTGTTAAGTGTCCAATTGTGGCGCTTTAAGGCATTGTGAATCGCTTTGCCTTCAGGAGCATCTATTGCAGCTGTCATACCACTTTTTTCATCATGAAGGAGTACACCGAAATTGTCTTCTCGACAAATAAACTGTTCAATCAACATATTTTTTCTCCCGAACAGTGTTTGGCGATGAATCTATAAAATAATCGGTAGTGATGATTTTTTTAAGAATCAGATTTGTCCTCTTCTGTAAAAAGTCCTTTTGAATGTTTTATAATTATAGGCATTTGGGTAAGCATGAAAAGGACTGTTATAGGCATGACGCCAAATACTTTGAAACTTGTCCAGAAATTATCGCTAAAATTACGCCAAATTATTTCATTCAAAATGGCAAGAAAAATGAAAAAAAACGCCCAACGATAGGTAAGTTTTTGCCAACCTAAATCATCAAGTTTTAAGGTAGAATCAAGAGCATAACGTAAAAGTGGTTTTTTAAAAAACATCCCTCCAAAAAGTATAAAAGCAAATAAGCTATTAATGATTGTTGGTTTCATTTTTATGAAAGTTTCATTATGAAGCCAGAGAGTTAGAAAGCCAAAAACTAAAACAAATATTCCTGAAATAAGAGGCATAATAGGAATTTGTCTTGCAAGGATCCATGATAAGCTTAGGGAAATAATAATAGCCACCATAAAAATAGCTGTTGCAGGGAAAATAGGCTTACTAAAATTTTGAAAAAATCCAATGTTTTTTATCAGCCATTCTCCCTTATAATTGGCAAAAAAGAAGGCAACCAATGGACCCATTTCCAAAAGAAACTTAAGTGTTGGTGAGAGAGAAATTTTTTTATTGTTATTCATCTTTTTTTCAGAATTATTGTGTAAATTAAGATTAGATAAAGGCTGTTTCATGCGTGTTTTCCTGCAATAGTTTCGGCAAAGTCAGAAGCAGAAAAGGGTTGAAGGTCTTCAATATCTTCTCCTATACCGATAAAATAAACGGGTAATTTATATTTTGCTGCGATAGCGACAAGAATTCCTCCTCGTGCAGTCCCATCTAGCTTTGTCATAACTAAACCATTAACACCAGCAATATCACTGAAAATGTCCACTTGGTTGAGTGCATTTTGTCCGGTTGTTGCATCAAGAGTTTGAAGGATTGTGTGGGGTGCTTGGGGGGTGTGTTTTTTTAAAACACGAATAATTTTTGCCAACTCATCCATTAATTCAGATTTATTTTGTAAACGCCCTGCTGTATCAATAATTAATACATCACTGTTTGTTTTTTTTGCTTTTTCATAAGCATCAAATGCTAAGCTGGCGGCATCTGCACCCAATTTTGTCGAAATAACAGGAGAATTGGTACGTTCACCCCAAATGTGTAGTTGCTCAATAGCAGCGGCTCGGAAAGTATCACCTGCTGCCAGCATAACTTTTAATCCCCCTTCTGTTAATTTGGCTGAAAGTTTTCCAATAGTTGTCGTTTTTCCAGTGCCATTTACACCTACCAGCAAAATAACATGAGGTTTATGGCTGAGATCAAGTTCTAATGGTATTGCAACAGGTTCCAGAACTTTTTTGACCTCATCAGCTACAATAGTATGAATATCATCTGGGGAGAGGTTTTTTCCGTAACGACTGGAAGCTAAAGTATTTGTGATGCGTGTTGCCGTCTCTACACCTATGTCAGCTTGGATAAGAATATCTTCGAGCTCTTGCAGTGTATCTTCATCAAGTTTTCTTTTAACAAAGAGATCGCCAATTGATCCGCTTAGGCGTTGTGAAGAAAGGGATAGGCCTTTTTTAAGGCGCCCAAACCACGCTGTCTTTTTTTGTTCAACAGAAGGTTCAGATAAAATTTCTTCATTCTTTTTTTCACGGATGTTGTCTGTGACAATAATTTTACCAGAAAAGGGAATTTTATCAGAATGGGATTCTAGAAATGGAGATTTTTCATCATATTTTGTAAGTATTGACTCTGGATTTTTTGTTTGTTCTTCTTTTTCTGTGTTTATAGAGATTTGATTATTTTTTGTCTTTTCATTTTTGTCTTTATTTTCTTCTATTATATCGCTTTTATCAGGAATAGAAATCTGTTGTTCAATTTCTTGCTCTTGAGATTTGTTAAAAGAGAATATTTTTTTTATAAAAGATTTAGTCATAAGAATTCTCCTGCTCAAGCAGCGTTTAATTTTGGAGGGACAGCAATCAATTTATCGCCATCATGATCAACGATAAGGGCTTGAACAATTGTTCCTGCTTTTGCACCTTTAACTTGTACAAGAGTATAATCTTCTGTTCGTCCGATTTCATCTTTTTCAACGAGAATTGTTTGTAGACTGTTTTGTAAATGAGCAAGATGCTTTTGGTAAGCCATATCACCTGCTTTACGCAATTTTTCAGCACGCAGCTTAACTATTTTACGGTTGATTTGTGGCATACGTGCGGCAGGTGTTCCTTCTCTTGGACTAAAGGGGAAGACATGGAGATGGGTTAAATTACAATCTTTGATTAAGGCAAGACTATTTTGAAACATCTCTTCTGTTTCTGTAGGAAAACCAGCAATTAAGTCGGCACCATAAACCATTGTAGAACGTTTGGCACGCAATTCTTGGCAAAATTGAATGGCATGTTCGCGCAGATGACGCCGTTTCATCCGTTTTAAAATCATATTATCACCTGCTTGCAAAGATAAATGCAAATGGGGCATGATTCTTGTTTCATAAGCTAAAAGATTTATGAGTTCTTCGTCTGCTTCAATAGAGTCAATAGATGAGAGGCGTAATCGGGCTAAGTCAGGGACATGATGCAAAATAGCTGAAGTTAATTTTCCTAGAGTAGCTTTTCCAGGAAGATCGTGGCCATAACTTGTAAGGTCAACACCTGTAAGGACCACTTCTTGGATACCCCCACCTATCAGCTTTTTAATTTGTTCTATGACAGCACCCATGGGAACTGAACGAGATGGTCCTCGTCCATAAGGAATAATGCAAAATGTACAGCGGTGATCGCATCCGTTTTGTACCTGTACAAAAGCGCGGGTGCGCTCTTGCATTGCACTGACCATATGTGGAGCAATTTTTTGTACTTCCATAATGTCATTGATATGCACCTTTTCAGAATGATTAATACCAAAATCAGGAAGTTGACGATAAGAATGAGCGTGAAGTTTATCTTCGTTTCCTAAAACAAGATCTACTTCTGTCATTGAGGCAAAATTTTGTGCTTCTGTTTGGGCTGCACACCCTGTTACAATGATACGCGCATGAGGATTTTCACGTCTTGCTTTGCGGATAGCTTGTTTTGCTTGTCGTACGGCTTCGGCAGTGACAGCACAGGTATTAAAGATAATAGCACCATCTTTAAGTTGATCTAGCCCTGAAGAAGTACTTTCTTTGCGAATGATTTCCGATTCGTAGCTATTAAGTCGACAACCAAAAGTTACAATTTCTATTGCCATCAGGAGTGATCCTTTTTGTAACACCCTGTTAAAGGGCTTAAAAAACCACTAAAGTGATATTTAATTGGTCCTGTCATGATAATATGATCGTCTTCTCGGTAAAAAATATTAAGTTTTCCCTTTGGTAAATTTACATCAACATGGCGCTCTGTAAGTCCACGACGATAAGCAGCCACTGCACTTGCACAAGCAGCACTCCCACATGCTTGTGTTAATCCTGCCCCTCGCTCCCATGTACGTAAATTTAGACTTTTCTTTGACGTTATGCAAGCAATGGAAATATTGCACCGTTCGGGAAACAGGGGATCATGTTCAAGTTTTGGCCCATATTTTTCTAATGGAATATGTTGAATATCATTTTCAACAAAAAAGATAGCATGGAGATTGCCAATGGATATGAGACAAGCGTCTTTTAGGGGACCAGCGATAATTTCTACGTGATTGGTATCAACTATTTCACGTGAAACAGGCATCTCTTTTGCATTGAAATTTGGGCATCCCATATCAACAGAAATGAGATTATCGGTTTGGTATTTTCCTTCAATAATTCCAGCGGGAGTTTCTAAATGAAATTTTTCACCAAAATTGTGATCTTTAAGCCATGCGATGACACAGCGGGTACCATTGCCACAAGCTTTAGCCATTGATCCGTCGGCATTCCATATTTCTATGCGGAAGTCGGTTTTTTTCTGGGTTGGTGTGTGGATAGCCATGATTTGATCAAAATGCATTTCAGGATCTGCCGACAAAGCAAGGATTGCTTGTGGTGTAAGAGCGTATGTGCTTTCACGCATATCAACAACAATAATTTGATTTCCAAGACCGTCCATTTTGCTAAATGGCGTTTTCATGAAACTTCTCTATTTCTAATGATTACTTATAAAAAGATATATGACTGAAAATATTATAAATTTCTAGTGTTTAATAAATATAAAATTGGGCACATAAATTATTTCTTTTAAAATAAGTGATTTTAACCTGTTTTTTTTAATTTGTTAATTTATCTTTGTAACTATAACAAATATTCGCTTAATTTTTTTGTGAACTTATTTATTGTCGTGGGAGAGAGTACAGACATGGCGTTTTCAAAAGTTTCGTTTTTCGTTGCACTATCAACTGTAATGTTTTTAGGGGGATGTTCAACAACACGGTTTGATGGTAATGACGATGGTAACGCATTAGAAGTTTTTTATCCATCTCAACAAATGACAATATTAGAAGCGTCTGATCTGTCGTCTACTTCTTCGTCGATATCTGAAGATGCAAACGCTCCGATGTATGAAAAAGGAGATTCTCAGAGCGATGGACGAATGGCTAGTCTCGAATTGCCAAGTAATGCTACTGATTTATTTCCTGCAAGTGTTGCTGGGGTGTGGAATCTTTCTATGGGAGGAAAAGTTTGCCGGATTGCAACTCCACAAACAAAGTTTGGACAAGGGTACCGTGCTGGTCCTTTACACTGTCCAGGAATTGCTTCCCAAGTGAGATCGTGGGCTGTTAAAGGAAAAAGATTATATTTTTATAATAACTCTGGACGTGTTATCCTCGTTCTTTATTCTTCAAATGTTGATCGTTTTGAGGGACGTACACTTGATGATCATCCCGTTATTTTAAGTCGTTAAATTATTTTTGATCGTTTATGACAAACTAAACTAGACGGACAGATTCTTGAAAAGTATTTGTATTTTTCATTGAGATCGGTTTGAAAAAGGTTTTTTGGATGATTCTCGTTTCAACATGTTATAAGGAGCTTGTTGCTAAAGGAGAGGTTTGTTTTGATCCCGCTCAATTAGCTATAACAGAATATTTTGATCATTTATTAAAAAAAATTGCGGAACAAAATATCTCTCATCCTTTGCCTTGGATATTTTGCTCTTTCTTTAACAGAATATTTAAAAGGAAAAAACAAAATATTTCTTGTGTTGTAAAACAAGGAGATGAAACAGGTTTTTTTCAGGGACTGTATATTTATGGTGAAGTAGGACGGGGCAAAACCATGCTGATGGATTTGTTCTTTTCTTGTTTGCCTAAAGGTCATAAAAAGCGTGCCCATTTTAATGATTTTATGGCTGATGTGCATGAGCGTATTAATTTTTATCGTCAAGCATCTGGGTGTGCAAAATTTAAACAAGATAATCCTATTTTAGCTGTTGCTGAGGATCTTGCACGAGAAGCAAAAGTACTTTGTTTTGATGAGTTTAGTGTAACGGATATTGCTGATGCTATGGTATTGGGGCGGCTTATTTCTGCTCTGTTTGATAAAGGAATTTTCTTTATTGCGACTTCAAATGTGGCGCCAGATAACCTTTATTGTAACGGTTTAAATCGTGAGCTCTTTTTGCCTTTTATTCAAGTTTTGAAAGCATATGTTCGTGTTGTTAATCTTGATGCAAAAACAGATTATCGCCTTGAAAAATCAAATCTACAACAGATGTATGTATCGCCGTTGGGGGTTCAAGCAAATGAATATATGGATCAAGCATGGACACTTGTATTGCAAGGACATAAGGAGATGTCTGATGAGCTTTCTATAAAAGGGCGCTTTATTCCTATTCCGCGCTTTGGTGCAGGATGTGCTCGTTTTGATTATGGGGATTTATGTGCAAAGCCTTTGGCCGCGGCTGAATATTTGTTATTAGGAAAGCATTATCATACGATTTTTATTGATAATGTACCGGTCATGGATGATACATGTCGTAATGAAACAAAACGGTTTATTTTGCTTATTGATATTCTTTATGAGCGCCACATACGGTTGTTTATGTCGGCAGCCGCAGGGATAGGGGATTTGTATAAAGGGCATGCGCAGATTACGGAAACATTTGAAATTCAAAGAACACAATCACGTCTTTTCGAAATGCAAAGCTACGATTATTTAAAACTTTGGGAAGAACATTTTCTTTTGAAGAAGAAGCATTGATTATACTTTTACCTTTACGTAAACTGTCAAAACAATAACTTTTTGAAATTAAAGAAATATAATAATTCTGTTGTATTTTTTTTAAATTCACTTTATCGATACATCGTGATAATTTTCTAATAGTTGTTTCAGCGGAGGGTTGTTGTTTCTGTAAGGAGAGAAATTTGTAAATTTCATTTCTTTACTCCTTTTTATGATATTGTTTGAATATGGTTGAAGTCAAAAATATTCAGTATACGGACGTTGATTGGGTGTGCGCTGAATTATCTAAAAGTTAGGAAAAAATAAAATGGCACGGAAAAAAATAGCTCTCATTGGTTCAGGTATGATTGGTGGTACTTTAGCACATATTATTGGGCTTAAAGAGCTTGCTGATGTGGTCTTATTTGATATTACAGAAGGTGTGCCACAAGGTAAGGCTCTAGATATAGCCGAATCTTCTCCTGTTGATGGTTTTGATATCAGTCTAAAAGGTGCTAATGCTTATGAAGCAATTGAAGGTGCTGATGTTGTTATTGTAACAGCAGGCGTTGCGCGAAAACCTGGTATGAGTCGTGATGAACTTTTGGGCATTAATTTAAAGGTTATGGAACAAGTTGGAGCTGGAATTAAAAAATACGCTTCTTCAGCGTTTGTTATTTGTATTACCAATCCCCTTGATGCGATGGTGTGGGCATTGCAGAAATTTTCAGGTCTCCCTACACATAAAGTGGTTGGTATGGCTGGTGTTCTTGATTCAGCGCGTTTTCGTCATTTCTTATCTGAGGAATTTAAGGTCTCTATTAAAGATGTGACAGCGTTTGTTTTAGGGGGCCACGGTGATACAATGGTTCCTCTCGTGCGTTATTCAACGGTTGGTGGTATTTCTTTGCCTGATCTTATAAAGATGGGCTGGACAACACAGGGAAGAATTGATCAAATTATCCAGCGTACCCGTGATGGCGGTGCAGAAATTGTTGGTTTGTTAAAAACAGGTTCTGCTTATTATGCACCAGCAGCTTCTGCTGTTTCTATGGCTGAGGCCTACCTAAAGGATACTAAGCGTGTTGTGCCTGTTGCAGCTTATCTTTCAGGAGAATATGGGGTTAATGATACCTATGTTGGGGTACCTGTTGTACTTGGTGCAGGTGGTGTTGAACGAGTCATTGAAATTGATCTTGATAAAGAAGAAAGAGGTGCTTTTGATCATTCAGTAAATGCGGTTAAAAAGCTTTGTGAAGCTTGTATTGCTCTTGTACCTAGTCTCAAGTAAATTGAACAAGATTTAATTCATTAAAATAAGTATTTAGAATGTTAAAACTTTAGGATTAATAAGATCCATAAAAGAAAAGGACAAATGCATGAATATCCATGAGTATCAGGCCAAACGTCTGCTTCATGAATATGGAGCACCAATTGCAAATGGTGTCGCTGTTTATTCTGTAGAGCAAGCTGAAAAATGGGCGGAAAAATTGCCCGGACCTCTCTATGTGGTTAAAAGTCAGATACACGCTGGTGGTCGTGGTAAGGGTAAGTTTAAAGAACTTGGTCCTGATGCAAAGGGTGGTGTTCGGCTTGCACAATCTGTTGAAGAAGTTGTTGCAAATGTTCAAGAAATGCTTGGAAAAACTTTGGTAACCAAACAAACTGGTCCAGAGGGTAAGCAGGTCAACCGCCTTTATATTGAAGATGGTGCCGATATTGAACGGGAGCTTTATCTTTCACTTTTGGTTGATCGTAGCGTTGGTCGAATTGCTTTTGTTGTTTCAACAGAAGGTGGAATGGATATTGAAACGGTTGCTGAAGAGACACCAGAAAAAATATTCACGCTTCCCATTGATGCTGTAGAGGGTGTTACTTCTGCTGATTGTGCAAGACTTTGTGATGCGTTGAAACTACAAAGTAGTGCGCGAGAAGATGGTGAAAAGCTTTTTCCGATTCTCTATAAGGCATTTTGTGAAAAAGATATGAGCCTTTTAGAAATCAATCCGCTTATTGTGATGAAAGATGGTCACTTGCGTGTTCTTGATGCGAAAGTTTCTTTTGATAATAATGCTCTGTTTCGTCATCCAGATATTTTAGAATTGCGCGATCTTTCAGAAGAAGATCCAAAGGAAATAGAAGCATCAAAGCATGATCTTGCTTATGTTGCTCTTGAGGGTACGATTGGTTGCATGGTTAATGGTGCTGGGCTTGCTATGGCAACAATGGATATCATTAAGCTTTATGGAGCAGAGCCAGCGAATTTTTTGGATGTTGGTGGTGGAGCATCAAAAGAAAAGGTGACAGCTGCTTTTAAAATTATTACGGCCGATCCAAATGTTAAGGGCATTTTGGTTAACATTTTTGGTGGTATTATGCGTTGTGATGTCATTGCTGAAGGTGTGGTTGCTGCTGTTCGTGAGGTTGGTTTAAAGGTTCCCTTGGTTGTTCGTCTTGAAGGTACTAATGTTGAGCAAGGTAAAGCAATTATCAATGAGAGTGGTTTGAATGTTATTCCTGCTGATGATTTAGATGATGCTGCCCAAAAAATTGTTGCAGCCGTGAAGGGAGCTTAAGCTATGTCAATTCTTGTGAATAAAGAGACAAAAGTTCTAGTTCAAGGGCTTACAGGAAAAACAGGAACGTTTCATACAGAACAGGCGCTTGCTTATCATGGTACGCAAATGGTTGGTGGCGTTAATCCTAAAAAGGGTGGAGAAACATGGGAAGGTTCAGAAGGCGAAACTCTTCCTATTTTCGCTAATGTTGCAGAAGCAAAAGAAAAAACAGGTGCAGATGCTTCCGTTATTTATGTTCCTCCTGCAGGGGCTGCTGCAGCTATTATAGAGGCTATAGAAGCTGAAGTTCGTTTAATTATCTGCATTACGGAAGGTATTCCCGTTATGGATATGGTTAAAGTGAAGGCGCGATTAGAAAACTCAAAGTCTCGTCTTATTGGTCCTAATTGTCCCGGTATTCTTACACCAAATGAATGTAAAATTGGTATTATGCCTGGTTCTATTTTTAGAAAAGGTTCTGTTGGGGTTGTCTCGAGGTCGGGAACTTTAACTTATGAAGCCGTTTTTCAAACGAGTCAGGAAGGTCTCGGACAAACAACTGCTATAGGGATTGGTGGCGATCCTGTTAAGGGCACTGAATTTATTGATGTGTTGGAAATGTTTTTAGCGGATGATGAAACCGAGTCTATTGTTATGATTGGTGAGATTGGTGGTTCTGCTGAAGAAGAAGCAGCACAGTTTTTGCAAGATGAAGCAAGAAAAGGTCGTAAAAAGCCAGTTGTTGGCTTTATTGCTGGCCGTACGGCTCCTCCAGGACGGACAATGGGACATGCTGGTGCTGTTATTTCTGGTGGTAAAGGTGGAGCAGAAGATAAAATTGCGGCAATGGAATCAGCAGGGATTCGTGTATCTTCTTCGCCATCACAGATAGGTAAGACTTTGATGTCAGTTTTGAAAGGCTAAAAGAAAGTTTCACCTGAATAAGAAAAGGTTCTTAGATTCAGGTGAAAAAGCTTGAGTATAAAAAGGTAAAACTTTTTTGAATGTTCGAATCACTGCTTGTTTGTAAGCATTTAAAGGTCAAAAAGAGATATAAGGAGACGGAATAAATGTTCCGGAGAAGTATATGGCAAGGCAGGACGAAATAAATAGCCTTTTTGCACAGACATCATTTCTTTATGGTGGGAATGCGGATTATATAGATCAACTCTATGCTCAATATGAAAAAGATCCTACCAGTGTTGATTCACAGTGGCGTGCTTTTTTTGAAGGACTTCATGATAATAAAGAAGATGTTCTTAAAAATGCTGAAGGAGCAACATGGCAGCGTGATCATTGGCCATTAAAAGCAGAGGGTGAATTGATTTCTGCTCTTGATGGTGATTGGTCTTCTCTTGAAAAATATTTTGGCGATAAATTAAAGGAAAAAGCAATAACAGGTGCTGCACAAAAGGGAAAAACTTCCAGTGAACAAGATATTATTCGTGCAACACGTGATTCCGTTCATGCAATTATGATGATTCGTGCGTTTCGAGAACGGGGACATCTTCATGCGCAACTTGACCCTCTTCAATTGGCCGAAAAACAAGAAGATTATAAGGAACTTTCTCCAGAAGCTTATGGTTTTACTCCAGCTGATTACGAGCGTCCCATTTTTATTGATAATGTTTTAGGGTTGGAATATGCAACTATTCCGCAAATGCTTGAGATTCTCAATCGTACCTATTGTTCAACAATCGGTGTGGAATATATGCATGTTTCTGATCCGGTTCAGAAAGTATGGCTTCAAGAACGCATTGAAGGGCGAGATAAAAAAAATTCTTTCACACAACAAGACAAGAAAGCTATTCTGAATAAGCTTATTCAGGCAGAGGGATTCGAACAGTTTTTAGACACTAAATATAAAGGTACAAAGCGTTTTGGACTCGATGGTGGTGAGGCGCTGATTCCCGCTCTTGAACAGATTATCAAATGTGGTAGTGCTTTGGGGGTTAGGGAAGTTATTTTAGGAATGGCACATCGTGGTCGTTTAAATGTTCTTTCACAAGTTCTTGCCAAACCGCATAGGGCTATTTTTCATGAATTCAAAGGGGGATCTTACAAGCCTGATGATGTGGAGGGATCCGGTGATGTTAAATATCATTTGGGAACTACCGCTGATCTGGACTTTGATGGTAAAAAAGTTCATTTATCACTGTTGGCCAATCCATCTCATCTTGAGATTGTTGATCCGGTTGTTATGGGAAAAGCACGTGCTAAACAAGATCAACTTATGGGACCTGCGCATACTGATTTACTCCCATTAAGTGAGCGTTCAAAAGTGATGCCATTGCTTATTCATGGTGATGCCGCTTTTGCAGGACAAGGCGTTATCCAAGAAACTTTTGGTCTTTCAGGTCTTAAAGGTTATCGTGTTGCAGGCTCACTTCATGTTATTATCAATAACCAGATTGGTTTTACAACATCTCCACGTTTTTCACGTTCTTCGCCTTATCCATCAGATGTCGCAAAAATGATTGACGCACCAATTTTCCATGTGAATGGTGATGATCCTGAGGCGGTTGTTTTTGTTGCCAAAATAGCAACAGAGTTTCGCCAAATTTTCCATAAACCAGTGGTTATTGATATGTTTTGTTATCGCCGTTATGGGCATAATGAAGGTGATGAACCTTCCTTTACGCAGCCGCTTATGTATAAAGCAATTCGTAATCATAAAACAACACTTCAACTTTATAGTGACCAATTGGTAGCAGAAGGAATGATTTCTTCAGAAGAGATTGAGCAACAAAAAAAATTATGGCGCGATAAGCTTGAAGGTGAACTTGAAGCGAGTGCTTCTTATAAGCCTAATAAGGCTGATTGGCTTGATGGAAGCTGGACGGGACTCAAAGCTTTTAGTAGTTCTGATGAGCAGCATTCTAGAGCAACCGGTGTTGAAGTAAAAACTTTAAAGGAAATTGGTCAGAAAATTGTTGAAATTCCGGCGAATTTTCACGTTCACAAAACCATTCAACGTTTTTTAAATAATCGTGCTAAAATTTTTGAAACCGGTGAGGGTGTTGACTGGGCAACCGCTGAAGCTTTAGCTTTTGGTTCACTTTGTTTGGAAGGTGCACCGGTTCGTCTTTCCGGTGAAGATGTTGAACGGGGAACTTTTTCACAACGTCATTCAGTTCTTTATGACCAAGAAAATGAGGCGCGTTATATTCCTTTGAATCATTTACAAAAGGGGCAAGCGCTTTATGACGTTGTTAATTCTATGCTTTCTGAAGAAGCTGTTCTTGGTTTTGAATATGGATATTCTCTTGCTGAACCACGAGGATTAACACTTTGGGAAGCACAATTTGGTGATTTCTCTAATGGTGCACAGGTCATTTTTGATCAATTTATTTCATCCGCAGAGCGTAAGTGGCTTCGTATGTCTGGTCTTGTGTGTTTATTGCCTCATGGTTTTGAAGGGCAAGGGCCGGAGCATTCTTCTGCACGTTTAGAACGGTTTCTTCAACTTTGTGCGGAAGATAATATGCAGGTTGCTAATTGTACAACCCCTGCAAATTATTTTCATATTTTGCGTCGACAAATTAAGCGTGATTTCCGGAAGCCATTGATTTTGATGACACCGAAATCACTTTTACGTCATAAGAGAGCTGTTTCTTTTCTCAATGAAATGGGGCCAGAAACAAGTTTTTGTCGTGTGTTGCTTGATGATGCAGAATGTCTCAGAGATTCTGTCATTAAGTTGCAAAAAGATAATAAGATTCGCCGTGTCGTTCTTTGTACTGGTAAGGTTTATTACGACCTTTATGAAGAACGTGAAAAAAGGGGTATTGATGATGTTTACCTCCTTCGTGTTGAACAGCTTTATCCTTTCCCTGCAAAAGTTTTGGTGAATGTATTATCGCGCTTTTTGCAGGCGGAAGTTTTTTGGTGCCAAGAGGAACCAAAAAACATGGGGGCTTGGTCATTTATTGAGCCTTATTTGGAATGGGTTTTGACGCATATTAATGCGCAATATTCACGTGCTCGTTATGCAGGACGTCCTGCGAGTGCGTCACCGGCCTCTGGGTTAATGGTGAAACACCTTGAACAACTGGCTGCGTTTCTTAAAGACGCGTTAGGTTCTTAATTTATTACTACTCTGATGTATGGAAAAATATTATGACTACTGAAATTCGTGTTCCTACTTTGGGCGAATCGGTTACCGAAGCAACGGTTGGCAAATGGTTTAAAAAACTTGGCGAAGCTGTCGCTATGGATGAGCCTTTGGTTGAATTAGAAACTGATAAGGTAACCGTTGAAGTTCCTTCTCCTGTTGCTGGGAAATTATCTGAAATCATTGCAAAAGAAGGCGATACGGTTGAAGTAAATGCTCTTTTAGGAGTGGTGAAAGCTGGAGAAGCTGGTATCTCCCAATCACTTTCACCTTCTGCTACACTTGTTCCAGCGGCTTCATCTGAATCGGAGAAGCCTGCTTTGAGCAGTGCAATGCCTCCTTCTCCTTCAGCAGCAAAATTGATGGCTGAAAATAATGTTGCAAAAAGCGATATTTCAGGTTCTGGAAAACGTGGACAAATTCTTAAAGAAGATGTTCTTGGTGGATTAAAACAAAGTACAAATGCTCCTACACCCTCTTCTTCTGCGACGAGTTCTTCGGCACCTCCTGTCCAAGAAACACGTGAAGAGCGGGTTCGTATGACGAAATTGCGTCAAACAATTGCTCGCCGTCTTAAAGATGCACAAAATGTAGCAGCAATGTTAACCACATTTAATGAGGTTGATATGTCAGCGGTGATGGATTTGCGCAAGCGTTATAAGGATCTTTTTGAAAAGAAACATGGTGTTAAGCTTGGTTTTATGGGTTTTTTTACCAAGGCTGTTTGTCATGCATTAAAAGAACTTCCTGCTGTTAATGCAGAGATTGATGGGACAGATATTGTTTACAAAAACTATGTCAATGTTGGAATTGCTGTTGGAACGGATAAAGGGCTTGTTGTTCCAGTGGTGCGAGATGCAGATCAAATGTCATTGGCAGAGATTGAAAAAGAGATTGGTCGTTTGGGGCGTCTTGCGCGTGATGGAAAATTAGCCGTTTCTGATATGCAGGGCGGAACTTTTACCATTACCAATGGTGGTGTGTATGGATCGTTGATGTCAACACCGATTTTGAATGCACCACAATCTGGTATTTTGGGAATGCATGCGATTAAAGAGCGAGCAATGGTTGTTGAGGGTCAAGTTGTGATCCGCCCCATGATGTATTTAGCGCTTTCTTATGATCACCGTATTGTGGATGGGCAAGAAGCTGTGACTTTCCTTGTGCGTGTTAAGGAAAGCTTAGAAGATCCGGAACGCCTTGTTCTTGATTTGTAAAATACAGTTTTCAGGATGAAAGGAGAAACGGATGTCTTATGATGTGGCTGTGATCGGAGCGGGTCCAGGTGGTTATGTAGCAGCAATAAAAGCGGCGCAACTGGGACTTAAAGTAGCAATTATTGAAAAGCGTACAACATTAGGAGGAACATGTCTCAACGTTGGTTGTATTCCTTCTAAAGCGTTGCTGCATGCTTCAGAAGTGTTTTCTGAAACCCAGCATGGTTTTGAAACGCTTGGTATTTCTATTGGTAAATCTAAGCTTAATCTTGAACAAATGATGGTTCATAAGAAAGCTGTGGTGACAGCCAATACGAGTGGTGTTTCTTTTTTGATGAAAAAAAATAAAGTTGATACTTTTTTTGGGACAGCCAAAATTTTGAGTGCGGGTCATGTGGAAGTTGTTGCCAGAGATGGTAATAAACAAACAATTGAGACAAAAAATATTATTATTGCTACCGGTTCAGAGAGTTCAGGCATTCCAGGGGTGAATGTTGAAATTGATGAAAAGACTATTGTTTCTTCTACGGGAGCTCTTTCACTTGAAAAAGTACCAACGCATATGATTGTAGTAGGTGCTGGTGTCATTGGTTCAGAACTTGGATCAGTTTGGAGCCGTTTAGGTGCTAAGGTGACCATTATTGAGTATCTTAATAAAGTTTTGGGCTCAATGGATGGTGAAGTTTCACGGCAATTTCAGAAATTAATGGAAAAACAGGGGATTGAATATAAAACGGGTGCAAAGGTAACAGCTGTTACACAATCTGGCTCAACTGCTCAGGTGAGCTTTGAATCTGTCAAAGGTGGTGAATCTGAAACTTTAGAGGCTGATGTTGTGCTTATTGCTACTGGACGTTCTCCTTATACAGAGGGGCTTGGATTACAAGAGGCTGGTGTTCAGTTAGATGAACGCGGATTTATTGCAATTGATGCTCATTGGCAGACGAATGTTCCAGGAATTTATGCGATTGGTGATGTCGTAAAAGGACCAATGCTAGCACATAAAGCAGAGGAAGAAGGCGTTGCTGTGGCAGAAATTTTGGCAGGTCAAAAAGGGCATGTTAATTTTGATGTTATTCCTAGTGTTGTTTATACACAGCCGGAAATTGCGAGTGTAGGAAGGACAGAAGAAGAGCTAAAAACTGCTGGTATTGAATATAATGTTGGCAAATTTCCTTTTATGGCCAATGGTCGTGCACGTGCAATGCAAAAGAGTGATGGGTTCGTTAAAATCCTTTCTGATAAAAAAACAGATCGGGTATTAGGGGGGCATATTCTTGGATTTGGTGCTGGTGAAATGATCCATGAAATTGCAGTTTTAATGGAATTTGGAGGTTCATCAGAAGATCTGGGACGTTGTTGCCATGCACATCCTACCTTATCAGAAGCCGTGCGTGAGGCAGCTTTGGCAACATTTGCTAAACCACTTCATATTTAAAAAGCTTTTAAAAAGTAAATTTTAAAAGGCACATGAGGCAGAAAATATTTGTGAAGCATGCAACAACATTTTAAAACTTTAAAAAAGAATATAACCAATTGTATTGAAATGTTCCATTTGTTGTATGCTTTTCGATAATTACTGTTTTAGATATCTGTTGTGCAGTTTTGATTGATTATTCTGTTGTGCACTATCGTTTAGAGCGGTGGTGTTTAGTCTATGTAAAGTTTTATATATGGGGTAGTTTTTATACTGTTATAAAATATTTAAGATAGGATTCTGAGCCTATCTGGGTGCTTTGTGTTAAGAAGACATCTCTCAAAATGCTCAAATCTACTTCGCGAGGGTGTTCGTGAATGGTATAGCTTATAGCTGTAAAAGTTCCTCTTGAAATATATGAAATTCATTCAAACTGTTATAAGACCTATTGTGCACCATCATCTTTATGTTTAGTAAAAGTACACGCTGGCATTATAATACACTTTTTCAGTTCTTAATATTGCTAAAGCTCTTTATTATTTGAGAATTTTCATTCTGTTCTTTTATCATTTTACCTCACACGCTCGTTTTGTTTGTGATGTGCAGACAAAAGATTTTAATTACTTCAATGTGAGAGAGTTTGTGATTAAGAGAATTTTACAGTATTCAGCGTTATGAATCAAGTTGAAAATGATGATTTATTATTATAAATCAAATCGTTATATATGAAAAGGGAAGTCAAAAGGAATTCACTCAAAGAAATTGAATTGTTTAATGATTGGTGTAGGTTAAGGATCTTTGTCATTTAAGATGAAGAGGTGAGGAATTGAATATTCTACAAAATACCGCTCTTCTTTAAAAGAGCGGTATTTTTATATCTTTTGTTGATAACACTATCTTTTTGATGATAATGACAAGTTATACAGTGTGATTAAATTAGTTTTTTCTTCTCTGTTTTTCTTGATCATTGCTCGCTATATCTTAAAAAGATGCTATGTCTCTTCTTTAGGGTTGTTAAGAAATCGCAATGTTGCCAAAATATAACGAATAGCTAAAATTTTTTCGAAAACCATAATTACACGAGAATATTCAGTTTGTTTTCATTTGGCAGTTTTGTGATAACTTAAAAATCAAGCATATGCTTTCTATAGGTATTAAAATTGTAATTTTTTATCCTCTTGTTGTTCTCTTATAAAAGTGGGAAGCCCCATATGATCAAGATATTTAAGGAAAGGGTGGGGTGGTAATTCTTCCACATTGACCATAGTTTTAACATCCCATTCACCTGTGGCAATAAGAAGAGCTGTTGCCGCTGCTGGTACGCCAGCCGTATAGGAAATGCCTTGTGCCCCAGTTTCATGAAAAGCTTGTTTGTGATCGGCTATATTATAGATAAAAATTTCTCGCAGGTGTCCATCTTTTTCGCCTTTAATAAGATCTCCGATACAGGTTTTTCCTGTGTAGTCTGGGGCGAGAGAGGAAGGGTCGGGTAAGACGGCCTTTACGACTTTCAAGGGCACGACTTCTTGTCCTTCTGCTGTCTTAATGGGCTGTTCAGATAAGAGACCAAGATTTTTTAGAACCGTAAAAACAGTGATATAACGATCACCAAATCCCATCCAGAAACGGACATTCTCTACATCAAGATTTTTGGAAAGTGAATGAATTTCATCATGTCCTGTCATATAGGCTTTTTGTTTTCCCACAACGGGAAGATCCCATTCATGGCTGATTTCAAACATTTTATTGGAAGTCCATTTTTTATTTTGCCATGACCATACTTGTCCTGTAAATTCACGGAAGTTAATTTCTGGATCAAAATTTGTAGCAAACCAACGTCCATGATTTCCGGCATTAATATCAATAATATCAATATCTGTGATTTTATCAAAATAATCATCGCGCGCTAATGCAGCATAAGCATTCACTACACCTGGGTCAAAACCTGCTCCTAAAATAGCGGTTATACCAGCTTTTTCACATTCTTGACGTCGAGGCCATTCATAATTGCCATACCAAGGAGGTGTTTCACAAATTTTCAATGGGTCTTCATGAATTGCGGTATCGATATAAGCGCATTTGGTTTCAATACAAGCTGAAAGAACAGACATATTAAGAAAGGCAGAACCAACATTAATGACAATTTCGCATTTGGTCTTTTGGATGAGCTTTATAGTTTCTTCTACATTCATGGCATTGAGCGAATGGCTTTTGAGAACACCCTGTTCTTTCATTGTGTTTTTTTCTTTAATAGAAGCAATGATGGCTTCACATTTTTTGAGTGTTCGTGACGCAATATGAATTTCACCAAGAATATCATTGTTTTGAGCACATTTGTGTGCAACAACTTGTGCAACACCTCCAGCACCAATAATGAGAACATTTTTTTTCATTGTAGGTCCATCTCCCTTTTTAATACTGTTGTATGACGTTTTTTATGGTTTATCTTTATGAAAGGCTTTCCTGATAGTCGCTATAGCTGAATTGGCGTTGAAGTGTTAATGTACCATCGCACTCTTTGAGAACAATAGCAGGCATTGTAACGCCATTAAACCAGTTTTTCTTGACCATTGTATAACCTGCTGCATCCTGAAAAGACAGTCTATCGCCTATTTTAAGAGGTTTTTGAAATTGAAATGTTCCAAAAATATCGCCGGCAAGACAAGATTTTCCACAAATCATAATTTCGTGTGGTCCTTGATTAGGTTCTAATTTAGCATTTTCACGATAAATGAGAAGATCAAGCATATGTGCTTCAATTGAGCTATCAACGATGGCTAGATTCTTTTCATTATACAATGTGTCAAGAACGCTTACTTCCAGTGTGGTGCTTTTGGTAATAGCAGCTTCTCCTGGTTCTAGAAAAAGAGTGACACCATGAGTTTTAGAAAATTGTTTTAAGCGTTTTGCGAAAGCTTCTAGAGGATAATTTTCAGCCGTAAAATGGATTCCACCGCCAAGGCTTATCCAGTCAACAGCAGAAAAAAGTTCTGCAAATTTTTCTTCCATATACCCAAGCATTTGGTTAAAAAGATTAAAGTCAGCATTTTCACAATTGTTATGGATCATCAATCCGTTGATAAGTGGCAGAATTTCTTTGATAGCGCTTTGGTTTGTTTCTCCTAAGCGGCTAAAAGGGCGTGAGGGGTTGGCAAGATCAAAATTTGATGCGCTCATTCCTGGGTTTAACCTTAAACCTCTTTGAATGGTTTTTGTTGCATCAGAAAAGCGTTGAAGCTGTTGGATGGAATTAAAGATGATTTTATCTGCATAACCACAGGCTTCATCAATTTCATCATCTGCCCAAGCCACTGAATAAGCATGGGTTTCTTTGCCAAATTTTTCTCTTCCTAAACGTAGTTCATAAAGGGATGATGATGTGGTTCCATCCATGAACTCAGACATTAAATCAAAAACACTCCATGTGGCAAAACATTTTAAAGCAAGTAAAATTTTAGCTCCGGACATTTCCCGTAAATGAGAAATTGTTTGCATGTTTTTGATGAGTTTCGATTTGTCTATAAGATAATAGGGGGTTTTTATCATCATTTATTCATTCTTTTTTGAAGGATCTTATTGCCAAGATCAACGTTTAGTACAAAGAGTAACAGAATGTCTCAAGAAAAAAGAATCTTAAGAAAAGAATCTGTTTCTGTCTAGCAAGAGAAAGGCTTTCTGTAATTACTGTTGTTTATTATGTTGAGTTTTTTGTTATGAGTATGAAAAAAAAATTATATTATGCTTTAGCTTTTGTATTTGTTAGCATTTTTTTCATTATAACAACCACTCTTGTTAATTGGGGGCAAAATAGAAGTGACGCTAAAGCCAAACTGGTTACTCATACTTCTGTCCAAGATAGTTCGGTGCCTCTGATTTTTACGGGGCGTAGAGAACTTAATGGTTTCAAAGGTTATCGTCATTATCGGCGTGGTTATCGTAAATACAGTGATAATTGGTGGTATCCTGAAGTGGCATTTGTTACATCACCGCACTTAAGCACAAAAGGCGCATCATTAAAAGTTGTACCAGATGCTAAAAAAGTGTTTTTAACGTCTTCTTCGGAAAAATTAGAAAAAAAAGAGCCATGGATGCTTAAACAACATATTGAATCTTGCCGTGCGCGTTATCGCTCTTATAATAAAAATGATAATAGTTTTCAGCCTTTTCATGGGGGGCGTAGGCAGTGTTTATCACGCTTTTTTAAAGGATAGAAATTAAATAAAATTTTAATTGCTTCTTGTCGTGGGCGTTATTGTTCTTACAATAAAGAGAAGACTTGTGTGGTGCGCAGTATTTTCATGCAAGCATTGTTTTTTTTAAAATTTAAATGCTTTTAAGTTTTATTAAATCTTATTATCATTAAGTGTGGAATGGGGGGGTGAGAATATAAGTTTTTGTTTTGTCGATGACAAAATATTAAGGTAAAATGGAGTTTAAAGAATGACAACACGGGAAGCAATGTTGGTATTGCTCGTTTTGCTTCCTTTTGGTGGAAGTGCTGTCATTGGCTTTTTTCGTTCGACAGCAAAAAATAATGAAGCGTGGTTTGCTGGGGTCGTCGCACTTTTCTGTCTTATTTTTACAATAATGCTTTATCCGGAAGTTCGCGGAAACCACATAGTGCGTTTAGATATTTCTTGGCTTCCAGAATGGGGAAGCGATTTGATTCTCCGCATAGATGGTTTGTCCTGGCTTTTTTGCTTGCTTATTACAGGGATTGGGCTGCTTGTTGTCATTTATTCACGTTATTACATAGATCCAGCGGATTCTGTACCGCGTTTTTTTTCCTTTTTTTTGGCCTTTATGGGATCAATGATAGGAATAGTTTTATCAGGTAATCTCGTCTTTTTGGTTGTTTTCTGGGAACTTACCAGTATTTTTTCTTTTTTGCTGATCGGCTATTGGTACCATAATGCAAGTGCGCGTGAGGGTGCGCGTATGGCTCTAACGATCACAGGTTTTGGCGGCTTTGCTCTTTTTATTGGAGTTTTATTGATTGGGTATACTGTTGGCAGTTTTGATTTGGATAAGGTGCTACAGTCTGGAGATATGATCCGGTCAAGTTCTCTTTATAGTCCTATCCTTATTTGTATTTTATTGGGAGGGTTAACAAAAAGCGCGCAATTTCCCTTTCATTTTTGGCTACCTAACGCGATGGCTGCTCCAACTCCCGTATCGGCTTATTTGCATTCGGCAACAATGGTAAAAGCGGGATTGTTTTTGCTTGTTCGTTTATGGCCTGTGCTCTCTGGAACAGAATCTTGGTTTTGGCTGGTTGGCTTTTCAGGACTCTCAACTCTTCTTCTAGGTGCCTATTTTTCCATGTTTCAGCAAGACTTGAAAGGACTGCTTGCTTACTCGACTATTAGTCATCTTGGATTAATTACAACACTTTTAAGTCTTGGTAGTCCACTTGCATGTGTTGCGGCGATCTTTCATATGGCCAATCATGCTACTTTTAAAGCTTCTTTATTTATGGCTGCTGGCATTATTGATCACGAGACGGGAACACGTGATATGCGTAAACTGTCAGGGCTTTATCGTTCTATGCCTATCACAGCAACTCTTGCTTTAGTTGCGAGTGCAGCGATGGCTGGGGTTCCTTTGTTGAATGGTTTTTTATCGAAAGAGATGTTTTTTGCTGAAGCTGTTGAAACGCATATGGAATCATGGCTCGATTGGATTGCGCCTTATGTGGCAACGCTAGCTAGTCTGTTTAGTGTGACCTATTCTATACGCTTTATTCATGGCGTTTTTTTAGGACCAAAGCCTGACAATTTACCCAAGACTCCCCATGAACCACCGCATTTCATGCGTTTACCAATGGAGCTTTTGGTGTTTATTTGTTTAGCGGTTGGTATTTTTCCTAATTTAACAATAGGACCTATTTTAGATAATGCGGTCGTGTCTGTTTTAGGACCAATGACAATTCCTTATAGTTTGGCTGTTTGGCATGGGTTTAACACTCCATTAGTGATGAGCTTTGTTGCATTATTAGGGGGCGGATTGCTCTATGCTGTTGGGCATCGTTATTTTTTATCCTGTGATGATGGGGCTCCTTTTTTCCGTCACTTAAAAGGACCGCGTATTTTTGAACGCATTCTCGTAATTATTTCTTGGAAATGGGCCCGTGCGGTGGAGTCTGCTTTGTCAACACGCCGTTTGCAGATCCAATTGCATTGGATTTTTTGGGTCTGTTTTGCCTTTGTTGGTCTTTTACTTTGGTGCGATGGTTTCATTCCAGTGGGGACATTACCGCTTTTTCCACTTGATATTCCTTTTCTCGCTCTTTGGCTGGTTGGCGGATTATGTGCGCTTTTAGTTGCTTGGCGAGCAAAGTTTCATCGTCTTGCTTCACTTATGCTTTTAGGGGGAGCTGGTTTGATGACTTGTGCAACCTTTTTATGGCTTTCTGCTCCTGATTTAGCAATAACACAATTGGTTGTTGAGGTTGTTACAGTCGTTTTATTATTGCTTGGTTTACGGTGGTTGCCTAAACGTTTGCATGACCCTGGGCCAGCTGCTGTTCATTTTTGGGTTCGCTTGCGTCGTTTCCGTGATTTCATCATATCCCTTGTAGGAGGTGCTGGTGTAGCATGGCTTTCTTTTGCAGTGATGACACGTCCCCAAGGTACAACGATTTCTGATTTTTTTCTAACGCATGCTTACTCAGATGCTGGTGGTCGCAATGTTGTGAATGTGTTATTGGTTGATTTCCGTGGTTTTGATACCATGGGAGAAATTGTGGTTTTGGGTGTTGTTTCCCTTACTGTTTTTGCACTCTTACGACGTTTTCGTCCTGCGCCTGAGAGTATTGATGCGCCTTTTCAACAACGTATCCAGAAAGCCTTTGATATAGCACAGCCTAATCGAAATGTGGGAGATACAGTATTGAATTATTTAGCTGTTCCTGCTGTTATTATGGGTTGGCTCTTTCCGATTATTATCGCTTTTGCTATTTATTTATTCATGCGAGGGCATGATCTGCCAGGAGGTGGATTTGTCGGTGGTATTACTTTGGCTATAGGATTTATTTTACAATATCTTGCACGCGATATTCGGTGGGTGGAAACGCATTTGAGAGTTTTACCTTTGCGTTGGATAGGCTTTGGTTTATTATTGTCAGTCGTAACGGGGATGGGCTCTTGGTTTTTTGGATATCCTTTTTTAACATCCTTTTTTCGATATATTCATCTTCCGTTAATTGGGAAAGTTCCCATGGCATCTGCTTTTTTGTTTGATTTTGGTGTGCTTTCTCTTGTGTTAGGAGCAACTGTTCTCATTTTAATTGCACTTGCACACCAGTCAATTCGGAGTTACCGAATCGGTAAGAAACCTATTTTAAAAGAGAAGGAAAATTAATGGAAATTGTTCTTTCTTTGGGTATCGGTGTTTTTGTCGGATCAGGTATTTGGCTTGTTTTGCGTCCACGTACTTTTCAAGTCATTCTTGGTTTGTCCTTGATCTCCTATGGTGTTAATCTTTTTATATTTTCAATGAGTAGACCGCGTAGTAATGCTGCTCCAATTGTTGATCCTACCACTGTTATTAATCCAGCTAATTATGTCGATCCTCTTCCACAAGCCTTGGTTTTAACTGCGATTGTGATTGGTTTTGCAACAACAGCTTTATTTTTAGTTATCTTGTTGGTTTCACGTGGTTTAACGGGTTCTGATCACGTTGATGGACGTGAGGTGCAATAATGGAAATAGGAGTGCATCATCTCCTTATTTTGCCTATTCTTTTGCCGTTAATCACTGGAGCACTTCTTCTTTTTTATGATGAACGTCGTGCAAGACTTAAATCATTCATCAGTCTTTCTTCTGCGGGACTGTTGGTCGTTACTGCCATTTTATTGATTATACGTACTCTTGAAATAGCACCGGCTTGCGATGTTTATCGACTTGGTAATTGGCCGTCTTCTTTTGGAATTGTTTTAGTCCTTGATCGCTTAAGCGCTATGATGCTTTTACTTTCCAGCTTGTTGGTGACTAGCGTGTTGGTTTTTGCGCGGGCTCATTGGTACAAAGCTGGTTCTCATTTTCAGTCACTAATGCAATTTTTTATGGTGGGGATAAATGGTGCTTTTTTGACTGGCGATTTATTTAATTTATTTGTGTTTTTTGAAGTTATGTTAACGGCTTCCTATGGGCTTGCTTTGCATGGTTCTGGTCAGACGCGCGTGCGTGCAGGGTTGCATTATGTTGTGGTTAATCTTGTTGCTTCATTATTTTTTTTAGTTGGTATAGCGCTCATTTATGGAGTCGTTGGTACTCTTAATATGGCCGATTTGGCTGTTAAAATAAAATATATATCTTCTACAGATATTGTTTTGTTCGAAATAGGTGTTGCACTTTTAGGTATTGCTTTTTTGCTTAAAGCGGGTATGTGGCCGCTTAATTTTTGGTTGGTGCCAACTTACAGTGCAGCAGCAGCGCCTGTTGGAGCTTCTTTTGCACTTTTGAGCAAGGTTGGTATTTATATTATTTTACGTTTAACGTTGCTATGGTTTGGTCCTGAAAGTGAATATTTTAACCATTTTGGTCATACAGTTTTGTTTTATGGTGGGCTTGCCACTATGATTATTGGTTTTATTGGAGTATTGGCGAGCCAAGTTTTGGTGCGTTTGGCAGCTTATAGCGTTCTTGTCTCTTCTGGCACATTGTTGGCTGCGATCGGGATAGGCAATGCAGCACTGACAGCAGGCGCACTTTTTTATATTGTTTCTTCAACTTTAGCACTGGGAGCTTTTTTTCTTTTGGTAGAGTTGGTAGAACGCTGTCAAGATGTGGCTGCTAATGTTCTTGCTGTCACAATGGAGGTGTATGGTGACGATGAAGAGGAGGAAGAAGATGAAGTTGGCATCTATTTTCCAGTAACCTTGGCAATTCTTGGAGCTTGTTTTGGTATCTGTGCCATTTTGATTATTGGATTGCCGCCTTTTTCTGGTTTTGTTGCTAAATTTATGATGTTCATGGCAATTTTAAACCACAGTAGAGAGGATTTTTCTGCTTCTCTTCCGGTTTACCAAGATTGGCTTTTTGTAGTTTTTGTCACTCTCTCTGGTTTTGCGGCTTTGATTGCATTGACACGAACGGGTATCCGAACTTTTTGGGTTTCTCTTGAAGGGCGTATTCCTCGTGTGCAAGTGATAGAATTTGCGCCTATTGCCGTTCTCCTTGCTTTGTGTTTTCTTATAACAATTGTAGCCAGTCCTGTTAGTCATTATATGTCTGAAACTGCTAAGACTTTGTATGAACCTCAAAACTATATTGGGAGCGTTTTAACGGATTTTTCTCTCGAAAATAGGGAGATAAGTAAATGAATCGTTTTTGTCCTTCCCCTTTTTTCAGTGGTGTCATTGTCCTTATGTGGCTTATTTTAAATGGTTTTAGTTTAGGGCAATTGCTTTTAGGGATTTTAACCGCTTTGTTTTGTGGTTGGATGATACGGCTTCTGGAGCCGGAGAAGGTTGTTATTAAAAGCTGGAGTGCGGTTTTTCGTCTCGTTTTTCGAGTATTTATAGATTCTATATTCTCAAATGTTTCGGTGGCTTGGTTTGTTTTAACAAAAAGGTCTCGAGAGCAGAAATCTGGTTTTATTGTAGTACCTCTTCTGCTTCATAATCGCACTGCTTTGGCTATTTTAGCATGCATCCTTTCGGCAACCCCTGGAACTGCTTGGGTTGCCTATAATAGTAAAAAGGGTGAACTTTTGCTTCATGTCTTAAATTTAAAAAATGGATATGATTACAAACAGTTGATCAAACAACGGTATGAGCAATTGCTTTTGGAGATTTTTTTATGAGTATGGTGATTCTTTATTGGGGGCTTTTCTTTTCACAGTTTTTTTTAAGTTTAGCGGTGATTTTCGCGCTGTTTCGGTTGATTCGTGGTCCACGGGCGCAGGATAGAATTGTTGGTTTGGATGCCCTTTATATAACCACTATTCTTTTGTTTCTTACATTCGATATTCGTTCAGGAACAACCACTTATTTTGTCGCAGCTCTCATTATTGGATTGTTGGGATCTGTCTCAAGCATCGCTTTGGCGAAATTTCTTATGCGGGGGGAGATTATTGAATGAAAGATGATATATCGCTTGTGGTTGCTATTGCTATCACAGTTTTCTTAATATTAGGGTCTGGATTGACATTGATCGCAACGATAGGTTTGGTGCGTTTTTCCAATTTTTATAAGCGTTTGCATATGCTTTCAGTATGTACGAGTTGGGGCGTTGGTAGTATTCTTATTTCTTCATTTCTTTATTCAATATTTGTGGACCATTATTTTGTTTTTCATGAAGTGTTGCTGATGTTTTTTTTGTTTTTAACAGCACCGGTAGCTTCTATGTTGCTCTCACATACAGCAGCTTATCGACATCATTCAGAAGAACAGTCAGAAAAACCGCTGGCTCTTTTATTACACAAGACGGAGGAAAAGTTACCCACGTCAGAAGGAACATCAAGAGATAAGAGCCAGCACGGTTCTTGAAATGTAAGAATCTTCCTTATTCTGTGCTTTTTTCTTCTACACAGTGGCTGGGCTTTTCTTCTTTTGGATCATTAATAAGATCGTAAAATATGGCTTCATTTTTAGTTATCCACCAAATGTATTGTCCACCCACATATTTTCCTCCAGAAGCGGCAATTACATTAGAACCAACGATGCGCTTACCGTTCCATTTTAAATCAACAAGCGCAATATTGCCAGCATTATAATAAGTTGCTTCAACATACTCTTTGCTTGTTCCCATATCGCATTGATAGGAGATGGTCTCTGTTGTTGGTTCTGGATTATCTGGTACTTCAATGACTAAAGAACTTGCTAATGCATTAATTGAACCGAGGAGGAGCACACTTAAAGTAATGAAAAATTGTTTAGTAAAAGAAATTTTTTTCATAATATTTCCCGTGTTATTTAAAATAATAATGTTGACTCATCTTTACAGAGGATAGGTTTTTTTTCTTCTGGATCCTGAGCAAGGTCATAAAGCGTGACTTCTTTGTTCTTCTCCCACCAGATGTACTGAGCTCCTGCAAATTTTGCTCCTGTTGCCGCGATGACATTAGCAGCAATGACACGATCACCGTTCCATTTGAAATCAACCAACGAAATATTGTCAGCATTAAGATAGACTGCCTCTACGCGCTCTTTACCTGTTTCAGTATCACACTGATAGGTAATGGTCTCTGTTTTGGGCTCTGGATTGTCTGGTACTTCAATGATTAAAGAACCAGCTAAGCTATTGTTTGAGCTGAAGAGTGATAAACTTAAAGCGGTGAAAAATCCTAAAATGTGCAAAGTTTTTTTCATGATGCTTCCCTATATTCCTAATATTGTGCACAAAGAATAATTTGACTGATACGATGGTGTCTACGGCAGGATTCGAACCTGCGACCCCAGGATTCATACCACTTCGATTTTCACCGCCAGCCTTATCGGCTGTTTGTGGTCTGGACTGTCTCTTCACCTTGAAGCTTTTGCTCTTTAGGTGCTGCCCGTTCAGTCTCTACACCTTTCTCTCATTTGAAAAGAGACTTGGCTCGGGATTGGCATATAGTCGCCCATGAAGCTTTCCCCGAATTTGAGCAGATTCACTTTGAGGATTTCTCCTCAAAGTGCCCAATTTCTTTAGGAATCCTGTGCTCTATCCTACTGAGCTACGCAGACATCATCATATTTAATCTTTAATAGAAGTATAAAAACGAATCAATTATATTCAATATGAATTAACGAATTTCTGTTAATTTTTGTTCCAAAAAGGATAAAACTGCATCTGGTGAAACATTTTTTGCAATAAATGATTGGCCAAGTCCGCGTGTTAATATGAAAGTCAAATTGTTTTGCGAAACTTTTTTATCTTGGGCAATGAGAGTCATTAAAGTTTCAGCATCTGGTAGAGACCCTGGGATATCCTTTAATTGTGTAGGCAATCCTATAGATTTGAAGTGCGCTTCAATGCGTTGTGTAAGCGTGGGGCTTATTAAATTTAATTGAGCAGAGAATTGATGAGCTAGAATTATCCCAATTGCTACACTTTCGCCATGGATTAAACGGTTGGAGTCATAAGCGGTTGCTGTTTCAAGCATGTGTCCAAATGTATGGCCGAGATTTAAGAGTGCGCGCTCTCCCGTTTCGTACTCATCACGTGCTACAATGGCAGCTTTAAATTGGCATGAGCGAACAATGGCCTCTGTTCGCATAGGGCCATTAGAGAAAATTTTCTGCCCATTTTTTTCAAGCCACTCAAAAAAGTCAGGTTGGTTAATGAGACCGTATTTTACTATTTCTGCGTAGCCAGCGCGAAATTCACGCGGTGGCAGGGTATCAAGAAGACACGTGTCAGCAATAACGCATTGTGGTTGATAAAAGGCACCAATAAGATTTTTGCCATATTGGCTATTGATTCCCGTTTTTCCACCAACAGAAGAATCAATTTGTGCAAGAAGCGTTGTGGGCATTTGAATGAAGTTCATGCCACGGCGGATTATACTTGCCGCAAATCCTGCTAGATCACCAATGACACCACCGCCAAAAGCAATAACACAGTCGCCTCTTTCTAAGCGTGCAGCAAGAATTTGATCGATAACAACTTGCAGGGTTGAAAATGATTTTGATTGTTCTCCCGCTTCTACAATAATAGGGACAGTATGAATTTTATTTTTTGTTAATTCTGCTTGCAATATCTCCAAATGAAGGGAAGCAACATTTGTATCTGTAACAAGTGCCAAGCGCGTTTGATGAGGATCTTTTTTATTAAGAGCATGTTTAATTTGTGAAGCAGCTTGTGTAATCAGACCCGGACCAATGATGATATCGTAACAGTGTTTGTCCAGTTTAACAGTGACGGTTTTGGTTTGCATGCTGGTTATCCCTATTGTTAATTTCTGTGTATAGGTAGTGCTGTACGGATCGTATAACATTTTGTGCTACGGTATGACGGCTTTCTTTATGACTGTTAATTGTTAAGTTTGCCTTTGCATAGATAGGATAACGCTGTTCCATGAGTTTTTGCATGGTTTCTTTAGGATTGGCTGTTTGAAGCAGGGGACGTGTTGGGTGCTTTGAGACACGTTGCATGAGGATATCAAGATCGACTTTTAGCCATATGGATATACCATTTTGGTGAATGGCTTTTCGGATATTTTCATTTATGTAGGCACCACCACCTGTTGCTAAAACAAGGGGACTTTTTTTCATGAGGTTTAGAATAACACGCTGTTCAAGAGCACGAAATTCGGATTCACCATAAATTTCAAAGAGTTCCGTGATTGTCATTTGTGCAGCTTTTTCAATTTCTTGGTCAGAATCATAAAAAGGTAAACGAAGCATGGTGGCGACGCGTTTTCCGATCACTGATTTGCCTGCCCCCATAAGACCAACAAGGACAAGTGCTCTTTTATCAAGGGACGATAAGAGCTGATTCTTTATTTGTGTTATGGGGACGCGTTTTTGTCGATTGCTTTTCATAACTTTATTTCGGCATTTATCCATCTTAAAGTCAATTCCTGTTAATCTTTGTGAGGCATAATACGAGATAGAATATTTTTGGGTAGGTTATTGTCTTATGCCAACATTGACTAGATTTTTGATGATTCTTTTCATTTTGCTTTCTGTTCTTTTCATTATAATGGGTGCTCTTGTGGTTTGGGTTGAACCAGTAACTGTGGATATGTACATTGATGTTCCCTTGAATTCATGGAATCTTTCTACGGAAGCGAATCAATGAAATGAAAAGTGGTGCTGTGATAGATCATTTTCTTGAGATGATGAGTGCGGAGAGAGGGGCTTCGTCTCATACGCTTGCGGCTTATCAGCATGATTTGCAGTGGGCACAAGACGAATTGTCTTCACACTCTGTTTCGCTTTTTTCAGCACAAAAAGAAGATTTAATTACTCTTTTGTCACTTATGCATACTTTTGGTTTTGCGGCATCGTCGCAAGCGCGCCGTTTATCAACTTTGCGTCAGTTTTATCAATTCCTTTATGCTGAAGGGTTGAGAGCAGATGATCCCTCTCATGATATTGATGCACCTCGTCAGAGGCGTCCTTTGCCCAAAATCATGAGTGAAGATGCAGTGATAAAATTGCTTGATTTTGCGGAGTTAGAAGTCAACCAAGCAGACTATGGGTCCAAAGGTTATTTCCGTGCACTGCGTCTTCAGCTATTGATTGAAATGCTTTATGCAACAGGGTTACGTATTAGTGAGTTGGTGAGTCTGCCGGTTCAGTCTGTTCGAAGGAATGAATACAGCGTTTTGGTTCGTGGTAAGGGCAAAAAAGAACGAATGGTGCTGTTATCAAAAAAAGCATGCCAAGTTCTTTCACAGTGGTTAAATTTGCGTGATCAGGGAAAGGACGCTACGAGTTCTTATCTTTTTCCTGCGCATTCCGAGACAGGATATATTGCTCGTCAAGTCGTTGCACGAGAGTTGAAAAATCTCGCTAGAAGAGCAGGGATAGGAAGTGATAGCTTTTCTCCCCATGTGTTGCGTCATGCTTTTGCTAGTCATCTTTTGCAAAATGGTGCTGATTTGCGTGCCGTTCAACATTTGTTAGGTCATTCTGATATTGCTACCACTCAGATTTATACCCATGTGTTGGAAGAGGGACTTTATCGTTTAGTCAATGAGCATCATCCACTTGCCGATGAGCAAAAGGCTCGTTAAAGAAAAGGTGATGTTTTTGAAAAAGACTTTATAAAGCAAATTATAAGTGTATAAGTGACACTGAATGAGTTGACACAAATGTATAATTATCTTGATTTTGAAAAACCAGTTGCTGATCTTGATGGGAAAATTCTTGAATTAAAAAAAATTTCTCAGGAAAAAGGCAGTCTTGATATGAGTGACGAGATTGCTCGTCTTGAAACGCGTTCCCAAACAGCGTTGCGCGATATTTATAAAAAATTATCGCCGTGGCAAAAAACACAAGTCGCTCGTCATCCGGATCGTCCCCATTTTATGGACTATTCTAAACGCCTATTGAGTGACGTTACGCCTTTGGCCGGAGATCGCAAGTTTGCTGAAGATGAGGCTATTCAAGCGGGGTTTGCACGCTTTAAAGGTGAGGCCGTTGCTTATATCGGTCAAGAGAAAGGTCACGATACGCAAACACGTTTGCGCTATAATTTTGGTTCTGCGCGTCCAGAAGGCTATCGTAAAGCTGTACGTATTATGGAAATGGCTGACCGCTTTGGTTTGCCACTCCTCACTTTTATTGATACAGCAGGTGCTTATCCTGGGGTAAGCGCTGAAGAACGTGGGCAAGCGGAAGCAATTGCTCAATCAACAGCTACAACTTTGCGTTTGAAAGTTCCTGTGGTTTCCGTTGTTATTGGAGAAGGCGGTTCTGGAGGGGCGATAGCAATCGCGGCTGCCAACAAAGTTTATATGTTGGAGCACGCAATTTACTCTGTTATTTCACCAGAAGGAGCAGCTTCTATCTTATGGCGTGATCCAGCTCGTGCAAAAGATGCTGCAATGAATATGCGTATTACCGCTCAAGATTTGTATCGCTTAAAGATTATTGATGGCATTATTTCGGAACCTTTAGGGGGAGCGCATCGTGGCAAAGAGATTGTCATTGATGCAACGGGTGATGTTATTTCAGAAGCTTTAAAAGCTATGGCTGGAAAAGATGGTCAAGTGCTTAAACAAGAGCGAAGGGAAAAATACCTTCAAATTGGTCGATCTCTAACATAGGTTATTTTTTGTGAGGGGTGTTGGATTGGAGTTTTATTCGATGACATTTAGCAGATTCCTTGCTGTGTGTGTGTTGTTTGTAATGGGACTATTGACAGCATGTGAAGGAAGATTACCAGCCTCTATTCGCGCTAAAGTTGAGCAGCCGTTGCCGCAAGAAATCAAAAATAGAATGGTTCTGTATGATATAGATCCCTATGCACCGATTATGATGCGGTTTTTTAAGGAAGAAAATCTTGCTGAAGTTTGGAAGCAATCTCGTTCAGGACCTTTTATCTTGGTTGCTCGCTATGGCATTTGCAAATGGTCTGGTAAGCTTGGACCTAAATATAAAGAAGGGGATCTTCAGACACCAGAGGGTTTTTATACTATTAGCGCAAACCAAATGAATCCTTATTCAAAATATTATCTCTCTTTTAATATAGGATTTCCTAACCTTTATGATCAGGAAAATGGTCGCACAGGAAGCAATCTTATGGTGCATGGTTCTTGCTTTTCCGCAGGTTGTTATTCTATGAGTGATAAGAACATGGCTCAGATTTATGCGTTTGCACGGGATGCTTTTAAAGGAGGACAAAGAGAGTTTCAGTTGCAGGCTTTTCCTTTCCGCATGACCAAGGATAATATGTCACGTCATAGCAAGAATCCTCATTATCAATTCTGGGTTATGCTTAAGAAAGGTTATGATTTTTTTGAAAAAAATCGTCAACCTCCAACTGTTGAGGTTTATGGAAAACGTTACGTTTTTAATCGCGATATTGATAAAAATTCAGTTTCTCTAATGCAGTGAGTGTTATTGTATCCTACAGCACCGTAAACACTATCACTTAATAATGGTGATACAGGATATGCAAAAACTTTGCACATAAGGTGTTTAAGTGAGTAGTCAATATTTTAAAGCGCAGAGTTTTTTCATAGAGCTTTATGTAAGTAAATCATATGAAGTGGGAAGCCAAGAGGAATTTTCTCAAAGAAGTTGGATTGTTTGCACATCGTTACTGGTATCAATCTTCGTTTTTAGTGAAGAGTAAGTTAACATGAAATGTACCTCTCTTTTTATTTCTTTCAAAGAGTTTTATTCTTTTATGCTGTAAAATATTGTCTTGTCGTGCTGTTATATAAGATACATTCACATATTTTAAAATGCGATATTGCCTCTGTCTGATTTTGGTTTTTTTCTTAACAGGGATTTTGATTTCAATTAGCTTGAGTAAACATAGAGTTGAGCAGAATATTTTAGAACCAAGAATTTGGCCAATCGGTCTGTGAAATGAATCATATGAAGTGGTTTGCAGATGAAGCGCATTTAGAGAGAAAACAATCTGTTTGCAGATTGATGGGTATTAAATTTTTTATCATAACAATTTGATTTATAATGATAATTTAGTGTTATTCAAGTTAAATTAGAACCCTGAATACCGTAAGATTCTCTCATTTCAAAGCCGTTCCATGTTGAATAAATTAAAACCATTTTCTTGCACGTTACAAGCGGGGATAACCGCGTGGGTGAAACTGTGCAAGAAAGACTAAAATGCTTTTTACAAACCGTCTCAAGTACCAAGGGCTTGTTTCAACATTGGGAATTAGCAAAGTGTGTAATGGTGCCGGTTTGCTTCTTTAAAAGCATAAAGATGGTGGTGCCAATGAATTTAATATTATATCATTGAAGGGGAGAAAAAATTAAAATTTTATTCCTGGAATGACCAGAGGATTTTCTAAGAGAGCTGTTTTGTCTGCAGTATCTATTGCTGGTTTATTAAAAAAAGCATTGAGGAGCTTTTGTATTGCGTCTTTTTCAACACCATCGGCAATGATGACAAAACGTGTTTGTTTTATTCCTTTTGGCCATGCCGGCAATCTTATGGGAGGATGAAAAAATGTTTGTACGCCATGTAATACAAGTGGGCGATAAGGGTCATCACGCAATGCGATAATTGCTTTAATACGTAATAATTTTGTACCATAACGCTCTTGTAGGAGATCTAAAAAAGCTTCAATTGTGGCGTAATCAACAGGACCCTCACAGTTTAGTGAAAAGGTACGAATGGTTTTATGGGGGGTATGATCATGTGGGGTAGTCGTAAGATTTTGTTTAAGTTTTGTATTTTCTACTTTTTCATCCCATAATGTGTTATTTATTAATAGATTTGAACAGAAATCTTTAGAATGGGCGTCAATGATTTGTGCTGTAGGATTCATTGTTTTAAGTGTGCTAAGGAGTGCATCTGAAAGCGTTTGTGGGTCTCTAAGATCTGTTTTGGTGAGAATGATTTTATCAGCAAATATTAATTGTTTATATATTTCAGGATAGCGCTTACATATGGAAAGTGGACTTAATGTATCAAATGTTGCAAGAACAGCATTTATGGACAATGTTTGAATAAACAATGGGTGGCTTAAAAGTATTTGTAAAATAGGGGCGGGATCAGCCATCCCTGTGGTTTCAATGATAATATGATGGAGTTGTTTGATCTGTCCTGTCTGAACGCGATTTATTAAATCAATTAATGTGTCGATGAGATCACTGCGTAAATTACAGCATAAGCAACCATTGGCAAGCTCAATAATTCCTTCTGTCGTTTTTTCAACCAGAAGGTGGTCAATACTGATTTTGCCGAATTCATTGATGATAACAGCACATTCTGTTAGAAGAGGGTCTTGTAGCATACGGTTGAGCAAAGTTGTTTTGCCAGAGCCTAAAAAACCCGTAATAAGCGTGAGAGGGATGCGCTTTATTTTCATGTTAATCATCAATCATAGTTTTGTTTTTAAAAAATATATCTCAGTATGTCTAAGCAATTTATAATGATGTCCGTGAGGGATATAATGGTTAATCCCCCATGAAATCCATTGTACCACTATCTTTACGCTTATAAAGGTAGGTGCACGTGGGTATATTATACACTTTTAGCGTCAATGTTATGATAATTTTTGGTTCTTGAAAGGACTTATAGGAAGGATTTTTATTCCTAGTTTTAATTATTTTATCTACATGTTCATCCACCTTGTGGCGCGCAAGAGACTGGTTTTATTGATTCAACAAATACAGATTTGAAATGAGAGAATCTTACAATACTTGTGGTTTTGACATAAGGTACAAAATAATTAATTATCATTATAAATCAAAGTATTATAATTAATTGTAGATTATGATTTATGGCTTTTTATAGAATGGTTTGCGTGCCTTTTATACGGAATATAGGGTTTTCTTAGTGGTTTTACTGTCATTTTAGGTGTTTGTGGCGTACGAATGAGGTGTACTGATAAAGGATGAGAAAAAGAAGGTGGAGCAGTGATAAAAGGTGAGGTGAGAATAATATTTCCTTGATCATCATATGAATTTGCATGCATTTTTATGGCTTCAGGTGTGCATGTTTGTTGTCTCATATTGTTGGCTTGTGTTATGTTGCTCCCATAAGGTTTTAATGTTGCTAGTGTTAATTGGGGGCTTCCTTGGTGCAAAAATCCTATTTCAAGAAGTTGTGCAGCTTTTTCTTCTCTTTCACTTATGTTGTTAGCACCTAGAATGACAGCAATAATTGTACGTTTATTGCGGGTGGCTGAGGCAACAAGATTAAAACCAGAGGCACAAATAAATCCTGTTTTCATACCGTCTATCCCATAAAAACGGCCAATGAGGTTGTTTGAGTTATGTTGGATTTTTCGATTATTACCAAAATCAATGGCTGGAATAGAAAAATAATGAGCATATTGTGGAAATTCTCGACGTATTTGAACGGCTAAAAGAGCAATATCGCGTGCCGTGGAGTAGTTTTGAGGATCTGGTAAACCACTTGCGTTCGCAAAATGGGTGCCAAACATGCCTAAACGTTTAGCTTCGCTATTCATTTTACGTACAAAATCTTTCTGTGAACCCGCAACAGCTTCACTCATGGCAATGGCTAAATCATTGGTAGATTTAACCATGGTGATACTTAAGGCTGTATCAAGTGTGAGTACAGAACCAGCTTTATAGCCTGAACGATATGAGGGAGCTTTTGCGGCGTATTCGCTGATGGTGATATGTTTGTTTGGTGAAACTTCCCCTCGGCTCATGGCACGAAAAATAACATAAGCGGTCATTAATTTTGT
Organism: Bartonella sp. AP9QHHD; assembly: GCF_042195625.1. Lineage (NCBI taxonomy): Bacteria > Pseudomonadati > Pseudomonadota > Alphaproteobacteria > Hyphomicrobiales > Bartonellaceae > Bartonella > Bartonella sp. AP9QHHD. Next base: position 269,122 of record NZ_JBHIOP010000082.1, read on the forward strand.
CAAGGAAGCAGGATACCAACGCTCAAAAGCTTGATTATGTTTTAAGATACGCCTCGTTGTAACATCAACAGAAATAAAAGGCTGCGCTAGAGCAACAGCGCTGGATAAACTCAAAATCACAGAAAAAAATAAATTATAGAAGAGACGTCGCATTAATTTAAATCTAGTTCCCTCTTATTCGTTATTTAGAATTGTTTTAATGTAGCACACAAAGCATTTAAGTCTAGGATAGGAAGGAAAGATGGTTAATTGCTGTATCCGTTGTGTCTGTGGGATAAAAACCAATTCTCATTTTTATTTTCCCCTTGAATTTGGTTTGATGATTTAAGTATCTCAAGAAATACTTTTTAAATAATGAAGATTGTACAAGATTTCAGGCTCTTGGAGGGATTGAATTTCTCAGAAAGGAATGAATCTGCATAATCATGCATTTTTCTTGCTCTCCTGTTAGGATAGCCCTTGGCACTTGAGACGGTTCGTAAAAAGCATTTTAATCTTTTCTTGTATCGTTTTATTCACACAGATATCCCCGCTTGTAATGTGTAAGAAAATGATTCTAATTGATTCAACCTAGAATAGATTTGAAATGAGAAAATCTTACGGTATTCAGGGTTCTCATTCAAGTTGAATAACGCTAAAACATCCTTATAAATCAATGAGATGTATGTTATTTAAATGATTTTAAAGAGAGGAAGAATTCTTTTTCAAAAAAATTTACACATTGATCATTTCTTATCATGTACAAGTGTTTTACAATTTTAAATTAGAAAGTTTGAAGTATCTTTCTTATATTTTTTTCCCTATACTCCGCTCAATATACAAAGTTATGCATTATTCTTATCAATCAGTGCATTGTTTCATGTTGATTTAGTTTTTGAAGTTTCTGAACAGCGTATGGTGGCATAGGAGGAGGGGTAGGGTCTTGAGCTGCTAAGAGAAGCAGTTCATCACACGCTTTTTCAGTTTTTTGGACAAGTTGATCTAGAAAATCACGTTTGCTTAAACCAGCCTCTATCGGGGGAAGAATACGGACACGAATTGTTCCGGGATAGCGGCGAAAATTATTGCGTGGCCAATATAAACCCGCATTATGTGCAATAGGAACAACTTGAAGTCCTAATTCATTATAGAGCGCGACAATTCCTGACTTATAATCTGGTTCTTGACCGGGTTGTCGGCGTGTTCCTTCGGGAAAAATCAAGATTTGGCGCCCTTGTTTTACTTTCTCTTTTGCTTTTTGTATAATCATTTTTAAGGCTTTGATGGGTGTTGTGCGGTTAATGGGGATAATTTGCGTTTTTGCCATATACCAGCCAAACAATGGAATCCACATCAATTCACGTTTTAAAATGAGAGTGGGATCATCAAAATAAGGAACAAGACTGAAAGTTTCCCAAGCCGATTGATGCTTTGGAGCAATGATATAGGGTCCTTTGGGAAGATTTTCTAAACCTTCAATCTCATAACTTGTGCCTGCGATGTATTTTTGCAAAAAGAGTGTAACGCGCGCCCATGTTTTAGGGACAATCCATGCCTTTTTGCGGGGCATTAAAAAATAAACGGGAGCGTAAAGAATCATTTGTATGAAAGTTGTTGTATAAAAAGCGAACGTAAAAAGAATAGAACGAAGGATAAGCACTACATTTTCCATTTTATATCTATAAGAAGACTTCATATATAATATAATTCACATGAGAAAACATCTTCTTTATGTTTTTTCAAGCATCTATTTTTTCGGTAACTCATTTTCCGATATTTAAAAACAGAAGGAAAGAGGTTGATGGAATTACAAAAAGATAAACTTTTTATTCCACGGATTTTATCTATTGCGGGAACAGATCCTTCTGGTGGCGCTGGAATGCAGGCGGATTTGAAGGTTTTTTCAGCTATGAAAACTTATGGTATGAGTGTGGTTACAGCTGTTGTTGCACAAAATACTCAGGGTGTGCGTTCTTTTCAGGCATTAGATGCTTCTTTTGTTGCAGATCAAATTGATTCTGTTTTTGAGGATATCCATGTTGATGCCGTTAAAATTGGTATGGTTGCAAATGCTCAGATTGCACAGGTTATTGCAGAACGTCTTGCTTATCATAAAGCGCGTTTCATTGTTTTTGATCCGGTTATGGTTGCAAAAAGTGGTGATGTTCTTTTAAAGTCTGATGCAATTGAAATTATGCGTGATGTTCTTGTGCCGATGTCAACTTTGATCACGCCAAATTTGCCTGAAGCTGCACTGTTATTGGGGCGTGAAGTGCAATGGTCTTTAGAGACTATGTATCAATATGCTCCACGACTCTTGGCGCTAGGGTGTCATGCAGTTTTGTTAAAAGGGGGACATTTGAATACGCTGACCAAAAATAGTACAGAAAATTACGATTGTTCTAGTCCAGATCTTTATTGTGATTGTGAAAACCTTGTTATACTTGAAGCCTCTCGTCTTTCAACTACTCATGATCATGGGACAGGGTGTACCATTTCTGCTGCCATTGCAGCTCTGTTACCTACCCAACCTTTGGATTGCGCTGTTAAACAAGCAAAAGATTATTTGCATGGCGCTTTAACTGCCTCAGATGCTTTAAAAGTAGGGAAAGGGCGAGGGCCGCTTCATCATTTTTATGCATTATGGAAAGATTAATACAACGGTTGATAGTGAAAAATCTTCACTCTATGAATTTGTTTCGTCATTATATGATGTTTTGGACTTATGACTGATAAATGTTAGCGTATTGTAGCTTAACAGTTATTTTGTATTAAGAAGGATAAGAAAAAATGTTATAATTTGCTTCTTTTATATATTTTTTACGATTAATCTATCCTGTTTTAGAGGCAATTTTGAGTATAAAAAAGAGAGCAAGGAATTGTAAAATCAGGATTTGATAGCAAAAAGAGTAGAGGGAAAGACCTTTTACAAGGCGATATTAAAGCTAGCGGATCCACTATATTCGCTGTTTCTTATATTGGTGGCAAAACAGCCATTCAACCGATTGCACAATTTGCGGGGGCTTCTCCTGTAAATTCATCTGCGAGAGAGCAAAGAGACAAAGACCGTTCCCCCATCACACACAATCAA